>DPMC01000112.1 GCA_003541675.1 Acidimicrobiaceae bacterium
AACAGGTCATCGACCACTGAGTCGGGCATCGCGTCCAGCGACGCGGCACGATCACCGGCATCCCACCGCTCCCAGTGCTCGCCTAGCACGTCGCTCCGGCCCATCCACTCGTGGAACGCCCGGTAGACGGGCACGTTCACGTAGGCGGCGATCAACCGCTTGGCCTGGACCACTACGGCGTCTCGATCGGGCGACGGGCAAACGAACAACCGGGCTGCTACCTCGGGCTCGGGGCGGCCGGCCGCTGCCGCGGCGTCGCGGACAATGGTGGTCACCGTGGTCGTATCGTCGACTGACAGCCAGTTCACCACGGCCCCGTCGGCCTCCCGACCCGCCAGTCTGAGCATCCCCTCGCGCAGAGCGGCCACCACGATGGGTGGCGCCTCGTCCGGAACGTTGCCCAGCCGAAATCCGGCAATGTCAAAACTCTCATAGGACTCCGTGACCTTCTCGCCGGTAAAGGCCGCTCGTAGGAACCGAACCGTGTCTCGTACCCGGGCGTACGGCGCCTCGAATCCGATGCCGTTCCAACGTTCAACGATCACGTTGGAGGAGGTACCCAGACCGAGGACGAAGCGACCGGGCGCCGCGGACGCCATCGACGCCGCGCTCTGGGCTAGCAGTGCCGGCCCCCTGGTGAACGCGGGGAGGATCGCCGTTCCAAGCCGCAGCTCGGGCGCCCAGATGGAAGCGAGGGCCAGCGGGGCCAGTCCGTCGTGGCCGTCGGCTTCGGCCGTCCAGGCATCGGTGTAGCCCTGTTCGACCAGTGCCCGGAACCGGTCGGCCTGGCCGGCCAGGGGACCGGCGAACGGCACCGTCATTCCGTATCGGGATCCACCGGTCATGACTTCTCCCTCGAGGATCGAGGATTCCGGAACTGGCAGGTCTGGCTGGCAGTGGCCAGCAGATGGCCGTCCTCGGACCAAAGGTGGACGGTCCCATGGGCATAGCCGTGCACGAGGCTGCTGATCCGTACGTCGACGAGGATCCAGTCGGTGTCGACCGGGTCCACGACCCGGAGGGTGTTGTCCAGGCTCTGACCGCCGCCGAGGCCGCCGCCTACCGCGTCCCGGCCGCCCCACGGCACGTAGTCCCCGAGCACGGCGAGGAACGCCGGGTCGACCACCAGGTGGTCTGGCACCCGCACCCACATGGCGACCTGGCCGTCATCCATTGCCGGTTCGTTGGCCTCGGTCCGACCGCGAACGAGGCGACGTTCAAGGTTGGCCGACACCGACCGGGTGGCACTCCGACTGGGAAACGCCGGGCAGTCCATGGGAGGTAGCGCATCTGGCGGTACGACCCACACGCCAGAACGTTCGACGTCACGCCGCCCGAGGGTGGCTACCACGGCGATTACCTCACGGCCGTCGACGTGCCCACGGGCCCTGGCCTGTGTGGTGGCCCGCCCCTCGGCCAGCATCTCGACCTCGAAGGTGAGTAGCTCACCGGGTAGGGCGTGGGAGATGAACTGACCGGTGGCCCACACCAGCGGTCGACCGGCGTCCAGTTCGAGGGCTCGGACGGCCGCACCGAGGCCGGTCCCGCCGAACAGGCGCCCCGCACTGGAGCACTCGTCTTCGGTCAACGGCAGGACCCAGGTGCCCGGACGGTCGCCGCGGACCAGTTCCTCGCTGAGATACGACCTCGGGGACATGCACGGATGATGCCGTCGTTGGGCCACAACCCACACACCCGGCGTGAAACCACAGGTCAGAGCCATTTCTGAAATGGCTGTCACACCCCGTCTACATGATGGAGTCATGACAAAGCAGCTCCGATTCCCCGCTGGTTCCACTGACGCCCGATCCCGGTCCGTCCTACGACACCTCGACGAACACACCCGCCAGATCGGCAGGGCCGGGGTGGCTAGCGCGCGGGCCGTCCTCGCCTCATGTGCGCCGACGATCCTCGAAGGGGGTGCCGGCGTCTCGGGTCGAACCCGCCCGCCGCTCGCTCTTCCACTGGAGGAGCTCGCCGACAACGCGGAGAGTGAGTTGCCGGCGGCAGCCTGACCCACCATGTGGACCAGCTTTCTCTTCGGCTCCCTAGCGTGCGGCAACAGCGAGTTGCGGGCTGACCTGGATCGGGGCCACGCAGCGCTCATCAGCTGGCCGGACCTACGCGACGCTCCGCGGGCGTAGAAGCAGACCCCCGTGCGGGCCCCGACTCAGAACTCGGTCCGTCTAGCCAGATCGGACAACAGACCGTCCCACTCGAGCGAACCGAAGACCGGACGCAGGTCGAACACGTACCGGGCGTAGGCGTTCTCGACCTTGCAACGACCGGTCATGAACGCCACATCAGCATCCAGATCGCCGGAGAACTGGGCCACTGCGTCGGCGTACTTCCAGGTGACCATGGCCTCGGCCTCGCCCTCACGACCCACCAGTACCTCCGAGATCCGGCCGTCGGCCACCACCAGGCGGAACTGCACCTTTCCGTGGGGGGTGCTGGTCATCACGAACCGCACCACACCGTCCACGCCGGGCTGCTCGGGTAGCGCGGCGCCACCCTCGGCCAGCGCGGCGATCCACTCCTCGGACAGGAACGAGAGCTCAGCCATCAAGCATCCACCTCGGCCCGGACCCCGGCAAATAGGTCGTCTTCGATCGGCCCATCGGTCAGAAACTCGGCGGGCTCCACGGGCTGGCCGTCCACGCAGCAGGCCTCTAGGCGGTAGTCGTCGAATGGATGGACGGTGCGGGCCGCCTCGTCGGGCAGGCCAAACCAGAACTTCGAGGTCGGGTCGATCTGGGTGGCGTGGGCACGCAGGGCTTCACCACGTACGTCCCAGTGGTCGGAGATGGGCACCTGTGTGGTGATGAGGTGGTCGCTAGACGGACGTTCGAACCACCCCTCGTCGTAGGGCGACTCGATCCCCAGTTCCAGGAACTTCGCGTGTAGGCCGGCGATCCGTGCCCGGGACCACATCGTGTAATAGAGCTTCGACGGCTGCCAGGCCGGGCCGGCTTCCGGGTAGTGCTCGGGGTCGCCCGCCGCGTGGAACGCCGGCACGGAGATGTCATGCACCTGGACATGGTCGGGGTGGTCGTACTCCCCACGGGCATCCGGATAGGTGACGATGACCTGGGGTCGGACCCGACGGATGATGGCCACCAGACGACCTACCGCCTCGTCGTGGTCGGCGTTGGCGAAGGCCTCGGGGCGGGCGTTGTGATCCGAGTCCTTCATACCCGAATCCCGGTAGCCCAGCATGATCACCTCGTCGTAGCCGATGATCTCGGCGGCCCGAGCCAACTCGGCGTCGCGTACCGCAGGGAGGTCGGCATGAACCTCGGGCACATCCATGGCCGGGTTCAAGACGTCGCCCGCCTCTCCACCGGT
>DPMC01000150.1 GCA_003541675.1 Acidimicrobiaceae bacterium
CTGCCCGGGCACTGCTCGCCCCGGCCGTAGCCACCGACGGCCACCAGCGCCACCCCAGGGGGCACATCGGCCGCCGCGAACACTGCGGCCAGATAGTCGTCAAAGCGGCTAGTCAACGCGGCACAGAACGCCGGACCCCGGAGGGATCGATCGTCCAGTAGGTCGGATATGTCGAACACGGTCACGTTCCTGACCGTGGGCCCGAGGTCGATCAGGCCACCACCGAACCCTTGGGGCCTTCGTTGTAGGCCGACTCGGCGTGGATCCGCTGGTCGAGTCCGACCACCTCGGTCTCTTCGTCGACCCGGAGGCCGACCACCGCGTCGATTGCCTTGACGATCACCCAGGTCATGGCAAACGAGAAGACCACGACCGAACCGATGGCCACCGCCTGGTCCAAGAAGAGTTCGATGCCGCCACCGAAGAACAAGCCATCGTCGAAGCCGCCGCCCGGTATGGCGCTGGAGTCAGCGAATAGGCCCAGCAGCAGACCACCGAGGATGCCGCCCACGCCGTGGATGCCCACCACGTCAAGGCTGTCGTCGAAGCCGAACCGGGTCTTGAGGGTCAGGGCTAGATAGCAGACGCTGCCGGCCAGGAGGCCGAACACGATGCCGGCCAGCCCACCCACGTAGCCTGCGGCCGGGGTGATGGCCACCAACGCGGCGACCACGCCGGAGGCGGCACCCAACGAGGTGGCCTGACCATCACGTAGCTTTTCGGTGGCTAGCCAGCCGACCATGCCGGCCGCCGCGGCGAGAAACGTATTCAACAGGGCCTGCACGGCCTGGCCATTGGCCGCACCGGCCGATCCGGCGTTGAACCCGAACCAGCCGAACCACAGGATGCCGGTACCGATCATCACCAGCGGCATGTCGTGCGGGGGCATGGCCTCCGTCGGCCAGCCCTTCCGCTTCCCCAGGACCAGAACGAAGGCCAGGGCGGCAGCCGCCGCGTTGACGTGGATCGCCGTGCCGCCGGCGAAGTCCAACGCTCCATTGCCGTGCTGCCAGCCGCTGTACACCCAGTAGGTGACCGGGCTGTAGACCAGCACCAGCCAGACGGGCACGAACAGCACCCACGCCGAGAACTTGAGTCGGTCGGCCACCGCTCCCGAGATGAGCGCCGGGGTGATGGAGGCGAAGGTCATTAGGAAGGCCACGAACACCAGGCCCTCGGTGTCGCCGGCCATGCCCTTGAGGCCGATGAAGTCGAAGTTGCCGATCCAGTCGCCACCGAAGAAGCCGTCCCCGTCGGGCGAGTTGCCAATCGAGTACGAGACCAGCACCCACACGATGGGCACGATTCCGATGCAGTACATGTTCATCATCAACATGTTCAGCACGTTCTTAGAGCGGACCATGCCGCCGTAGAACAGGGCCAGTCCCGGCACCATGAAGACGACGAGGGCCGTGCTGGTCAACATCCAGGCAATGTCACCAGAATCCATTGGGGGTCCTTTCAGGTTTCGCGACGGGCGCGAGATGTGGGTGGTCGGTCGACAGGTTGACCGCTGTGCATCACGGCATGGTCACGCCAGTGTTTCAGGACGGTGAACTGTTCCGGTCAGACGACCCGTCGCTCAGGAAGATCCATCTCCCTCGAGGTGACGTCGACGGTGAACGAAGGCCTTGGCTGCGCCCCACGCCAGGCCGGGGCCCTGCAGATCAGGATGAACGTCGGCAAACGAGGAGGGCGTCAGGTCGTAGAGATCGTCGGGGAACATTCGGACGGCATCGCCGTCGCGGTCCACCGGCGGAACACCGGCAGTCCGCAGCAGCTCGGTCGGGAATCGAACGGCGTCGCGCAGTACGGCCAGCGGTCCGGTCCACTGCTCGTCGACGTCGGCATCTAGCAGGGCCCGCAAGCGCTCCCCCACCTCGTCGGCAGCCCTACGGCCTGCATCGGCTAGCCGCTCGGCCGGCACCTCGACCGTGCCACCCGCCGGATCCTCGCTCCAGGCCTCCGCGACCCGGGACACGCACTGCTCCACCCAGCCGGGAAGGGCCGCCACCAGTCCGTCGACCAGCACGTCAGCCAGCTCGGCGAGACGAGCCTCAGGTTCCCGTGGTGGTCCAGGATCAGGCTCCATCGGGCCCCAGGGCGGCGTTGAGGTTGCCGGACCGCAGGCCCTCGAGGTCCAGGGTGACGTAGCGATACCCCGAACTGGTCACCGCGGCCACCACGGCATCACGGCGCTCAACCACGTCGGCCAGGCGATCCGTCGGTACCTCGATGCGGGCCGTGTCGTCGTAGTGACGGACCCGGAGGCCGTCAAAACCAAGGCGCCGCAACGCGGCCTCGGCCCGCTCGACGCCGGACAACACGCCAACGGTGACCTCGGTCCCGTAGGGCACCCGCGAGGCGAGACAGGCGGTGGCCGGCTTGTCGGCGGTCCGCAAGCCCAAGGCCCGAGACCGTGCCCGGACGTCGTCCTTGGTCAGGCCGGCTTCCACCAGGGGAAAGCGTGCTCCCCGGTCGGCCGCAGCCTTCTGGCCGGGCCGGTGATCGCCCAGATCATCGACGTTGACACCGAGCACCACGGTGGCCGACTCGGCGACTGCGATGGGGGCCAGCACGTCCATGAGGGCGTCTTTGCAGTGGGCACAGCGATCGGCGTCGTTGGCCCGGTAGGCAGCGTGGGTCATCTCGTCGGTCTCAACGGCCGACCAACGCAGGCCCCACTCGTCGGCCAACGAGGCAGCGTCGGCCCGTTCGTCGCCGGCCAACGACGGCGACACGGCGGTGACCACGTGGACCCGGTCGGGGCCCAACAATGTGTGGGCGGCGTGGGCCAGCAGCGCCGAGTCGGCACCGCCGGAAAAGGCCACCACCACCCGGTCCAGATCGCGCAGGACCCGATGCAGCGCCTCCGACTTCAGGGCACTCGGCTCCGACACGTCCAGACGGCGCATGTCGGGTTCCGAAAAGGCGGGGACCGATCCCATGGTCAGGTGCAGCCAACCCGCTTCAGCACGACGTCCAGCTCGTCGACCATGCCGGTGTAGAAGGTCCCGAACTGACCGAAGCGGGCCGAAGCCCGGTCGTAGCGCATCGTGTAGACGACGTCCTTGAGGTCATCGGGGTGCTGTCCGAACAGGGTCACGCCCCACTCGAAATCGTCGATACCCGTCGAGCCGGTGACCACCTGGAGGATCCGTCCGGCAAAGGTCCGGCCCGACGTGCCGTGCTCCATCATCAGCTCGTGTCGGTCGTCGTAGGGCAGCTCAAACCAGTTGGCGCCCACGTCACGACTCTTGGACATCGGGTAGAAGCACCATGCCGGCATGCCCTCGGGCGGCAGCACCGGGTAGAGGCGGGCCCGCTTCATCTCGTCGGGAACACCCTGGGCGTATTCCGACACCTCGGTGAGGCTGAGGTAGCTATCGACCAACTCGAGGCCGGCGGCCACCAGGGCGGTCTGTAGGGCCCTGAGCCGCCACAGGTCGGTTCCGAGCGTCATGACGGCCACATCGGCCTTGTGGCCGAGAATGGCCACGGGGACGACCTGGTCGCCAGCCTCGGTGGCCGCGTCGACGGCGACACGAACGGCGGCAGCGTCGCTTTGGCCGCACACCTTGAGGAACAGGTGGAGAACGGCCAGGCCGTCGGAGGGGGAAACGGGTTCGCTCATCGCGGCGAGTCTAGGGAGCGGCCCTGCCAGCCCTCTCAGTCGCCGGTGTAGAGGTTGAGCCGGTCGCCGCGGGCGAAGCCGGCCAGCTGAAGGTTGGCGGTCCGGGCCGTCTCGACGGCCAGTGCCGACGGTCCGCTGACCGCCACCAGGCTGGCGAACCCGGCGGCCCACGCCTTCTGGGCCATCTCGAACGAGGCCCGGCCACTGACCCATAGGCCTAGATCGCCGGCCGGCAGG
>DPMC01000019.1:0-5392 GCA_003541675.1 Acidimicrobiaceae bacterium
ACGTGTTACTCACCCGTTCGCCACTCACTCATGTGACCCGAAGGTCGAGTGCGTTCGACTTGCATGTGTTAGGCCCGCCGCCAGCGTTCGTCCTGAGCCAGGATCAAACTCTCCGTCGAAATCTCAAGCAGGGGTCGCCGAAGCGTTCCTGCCGTCGAATCATTGGTGCGACAGCTCCCGAAGGTGCTGCCGACGCGAGTTTGAGGTCGAGCGGGACACCAATCCCGTCCGACCTGGCACAGGGCAAGGGTGGTCGACCGAAGTCGTCCACCGTTGTCCGTACTCAGTGCTATTGAAATTGTTCAGGGTCTGTCCAGAGACAACTCGCGATCGTCTGTGGACAGCCCGCACTGGCTTTTTCGTCCTCTATCCCGTTTTCAAGGAGCACCTGGAGACCAGAGGGTCTCCCGGCACACGCCAATCACACAGGACGGATCCTGGTGGAGGCGGTGGTGCCCTCAACCCGACACAGAGATTCGATCCAATCGGACCTGCCGCTGGGCGGGTGCTCACGCTAAGGCGGTAGTGCCGCTCCATCAAGAGCGACTCCGTTACCCGTGAGCAGAGAAACACTATCCATCTGGCAGAGGCGCCCCAACCCGCCGCCCTACCTTTCTACCCTTTTCCGCGGTCAGGCAATGACGAGCGGCACCCCGCCCGAGCCGGACGATCGCGTACCCCGGACCTCAGACAGTGGGCCCGTCTGCCGGTCCGTCACCGGGGCCTTCGATAAGGAGGAGGTGTCGTTGACGCTTGCCCTTCTGCAGTAGGACGAACCGCCCGCCGACCACCGCCTCGTCAGGCAACGCCATTACCTCGGTGCCCACTCGCTGACCGTTCACACGAACACCGCCCCCGGCAATGGTTCGCCGAGCATCGCCGCGTGACGAACAGAGGCCAGTTGCCTCGAGTGCATCGACCAGGGACTCTCCGCCAACCAACGTGCCAGCTCCCACAGAGGTCTCGGGGACGATCCCCCGAAGCGCATCAAGGACCGCTGCGGTGGGCGCCTCCGAGCCGAACAGGCCCGTGGCCGCCAGACGAGCCCGTTCCGTGGCGTCGGACCCGTGGACCAGATTGCACACCTCGTCGGCCAGGCGGTTCTGGGCCAGTCGTTGCTCTGGAGCCGACGCGTGCTCAGCCATCACCGCAGCCACATCGTCAACCGCCACAAGGGTCAACTGCAGGAGGAAACGCTCCACGTCCTGGTCGTCAACATTCACGAAGTACTGGTGCAGTTCGTAAGGCAGCGTCCGAGCGGGGTCCAACCAGACCGCACCATCGTCGGTCTTGCCGAACTTCGCCCCGTCGGCCCTCGTCACCAGGGGAACGGTCAACCCATGAGCCGGCGCTCCGACGCGTCGGCGAATGAGGTCGATCCCGGCGGTGATGTTGCCCCACTGGTCCGAGCCACCGACCTGCAACTCGCATCCGTGGCGAGCGTGGAGTTCGTAGAAGTCGTTGGCCTGCAACAACATGTAGCTGAACTCGGTGAAGGAGATCCCCTGATCGCCAGCCAGACGGGCTCGTACCGACTCCTTTCCCAGCATTGTCCCGACGGTGACGTGCTTACCGACGTCTCGGAGGAACTCCAGTACGCCGACGCCCTCGGTCCAGTCGCGGTTGTCGACCAGCAAGGCAGACGCATCGCCGGGCAGCAGGTCACCCTCGAACCGGAGGAACGAGCGGAGCTGGACTGCCACCGCATCGACGTTGTGGTTGAGGGTCGGGCCGTCCAGGAGGTTGCGCTCAGCAGACCGACCGCTGGGATCACCCACCATGCCGGTGGCCCCGCCGGCCAGAGCGATCGGGCGATGGCCCGCATCCTGGAACCGGCGCAACAGGAGTAGGGGCACCAGGTGTCCGATGTGGAGGCTGTCGGCCGTCGGATCGAATCCGCAGTAGAGGGTGACCGGACCCTCGCCCAGCCGGCGACGCAGGTCGTCGATGTCGGTACTGTCCCGGATCAGTCCGCGGGCCGCCAGGTCGTCGAGGATCGTCGTACTCATGCCCCCAGTATGGGGCCTGTGGCCCACCGGCCGGAGGTCCATTCGAAGATGACGCTCCAACCCGACCGGAAGGCGAGACGACCGTCGTCCTGACGCCCCACGGTCGCCCCGCCGGGCCAGACTGGCCTGATGTCAAGGCATCCGACCTGCAGCGAGCGTGCCCGTCGCTCCGTCGGACTCAAACTGGTCTGTTCGTTGGTCGCCACGGCGATCCTTTCCACTTCGTGCTACAAGTACGAGACACGCGAGTTTGAGATCACCATTCCCGAACAGGCCGAATCGTCGGTGGTCGTTGCCCGCGACGGCCGCCCCATCACCACCCTCGTAGCCCCAGAGAACCGGACCAGCGCCCGCACCCTGTTCGAAATCCCCCGGATGGTCCGTGACGCCGTCATCGCCATCGAAGACGAACGGTTCTACGTCCACGATGGCATCGACCTGAAGGCCATCATCCGGGCCGCACGGACAAACCTGGAAGCTGGCGGTATCAGCCAAGGCGGCTCGACCATCACCCAGCAGTACGTGAAGCTGGCCATCATCCGTAATGCCGAACAGACAGCCAGCCGAAAACTCGAGGAACTCTGGTACGCCACCCGTCTCGAGGACCAGTACAGCAAGAACTTCATCCTGTTGCAGTACCTCAACACCGTGTACCTGGGTCACGGCGCGTACGGGGTTAAGGCAGCGGCCCAGACGTACTTCAACAAGGACATCACCCAGGTGAACCTGGCCGAGGCGGCCATGATCGCCGGAATCATCCAGCTCCCCGGGCGCTACAACCCGTACCTCAACTACTCCAAGAGCCTGCGACGCAGCCACCTGGTGCTCGACCGAATGCTGGCCAACGAGTTCATCACCGAAGAACAGCACACGGAAGCCATGGCCAACCCGCCGCGCCTCGAGGAGTACTCGGCCCGCCTCGAGACCCGCTATCCCGCCGGTCACTTCGTCGAGGAGGTCCGTCGGTGGTTCCTGGACAATCCGGCGTTCGGAGCCAGCCGCGGTGTCCGGGAACGGTTGCTGTTCGAAGGTGGCCTCCGCATCGAGACCACGGTCGACCTCGATCTGCAACGCTCCGCCGAAGCTGCCGTGGAGGCCCACCTCCCTGCCAATCAGGGCCACCCGGACGCGGCGGTCGTGGTGCTAGAGACGGGAACCGGCCAGGTGCTGGCCATGGTCGGTGGCCGGGATTTCTTCGCCACCGACAGCGACGCCAAGGTCAACCTGGCCGTCGGCTCCGGCCGACAGGTCGGCTCATCGATGAAGCCTGTCGCCCTGGCCGCCGCCCTGGAAGCCGGATGGCAGGCCACGGCCACCTACCCGGCACCCAATGTTTTGGAGTTCGAGATCGCCGGGGCCGACGAGGACAACAAGGTCTGGAGGGTCACGGGAGGCGTGGGCGGCCATGACGCAACCGAGGCCCGTTTCGAACACGGCCTCCAGGCCCTCCTCCAGTTCTGGATGCGCGAGGACCACACCGACGTACCGGCCGAGCATGTCGAGACGATCCGCGTCGAGAAGGAACGTGACGGCGAGACCGAGGTGACCTACGAAGCCGTGGACCTCACACAGTGGGTGGCCAACCGACGATGGGACTTCGACCGGGAGCGCCTGTTCGCCGACCGGATCGAGATGCTGGAGGCGATCCCGACCTGGACATGGGAACCGCCCGACGGGCAGGCCCTCGTCCCACCAGTCGACGCCGAAGAGGTGACCCTCATCCGAGCCACCCGAAGTTCGTTGAACACCGTCTTCGCCCAGTTGAGCGTCGAGATGGGCTCCCAACGGACCGTCAACATGGCCCGGCGACTCGGCATCCGGTCCCCCATCCAGAACGTCAACTCCAATGTGCTCGGGACCTCCAACACCACCATGCTGGACATGGCCACCGCGTACCACACGTTCGCCAACCGGGGGGTCTCGATCGCTCCCAGCTACGTCACCCGGGTGGCGCGGGCCGACGGCACCACCCTCTGGTCGTGGACCCGTACCCAAACCCGGGTATTGGATGCCCGTCTGGCCGACCAGGTGTCGTGGATCCTTGAGGGAACCATCGACCAGGGCACAGGCTGGCGGGCGCAGCTGGAGGGCCGGCCCGCTGCCGGTAAAACGGGAACCACCCAGAACTATGCCGACGCCGTCTTCGCCGGCTACACCCCACAACGCACCACCGCGGTGTGGGTTGGTTTCCCCGAGGCCCAGATCCCCATGATTCCACCGACCACGGACCGAAAGGTCTACGGAGGGACCTACCCGGCCATGATCTGGAAGGACGTCATGGAAGCCGCCCACTTCGGTCTTCCCAGCGAGGACTTCCCCGCCTTCTCCCCGGTCAACACCGTGTTCGTCGCTCCGCGCCCGCTTGCCCCAGAAGAGCCAGCAGTTGACCTCGCTGCGACGACGACTGTGCCGGCGGGCCATCTGGCCACGCCGGAGCTGGCTGGGCTGACCCTGGACAACGCAAGAGCCATGCTGGCCGAGGCTGACCACGGCATCTGGATCGCCGAGATCCGCGAGGTTGAGGTGTCGGGCACTGAGGCAGGCACCATCATCGGCCAAGAACCGGCTATCGGATCGACCATTGAGATGGGTAGCACGATGCTCGTTGAGGTGGCCGTCGAACCACCGGTGCTCGATGGAGTGAACGTTCCCGATGTCACTTACCGGCTCTTCTCCGAGGCTCGACCAACCCTCGAGGCCCTCGGTCTGGGCTTCTCGGTCATCGTGGTGGCTGACCCCGACAAACCCGAATGGGAGCCAGGGCTCATCTGGTCCCAGGAACCCGCACCTGGCACCGTGGTCAACCCGGGCGCGGTCCTCGAGTTGCGGGTGACCCCGTGACCGTGTTGACCGCGACCAAGCCATCTCCGACCGGACGAGCCAAAATGGCCCTCCGGATCTTCCTGACCGTCCTCGTGGTGGCCATGGGCGTCCTCTGGTTCTACGCCTTCTTCCTCGCCCCATCGGGCAACCCCGACCGGATGGAAGACCGGTCCTGGCCGGAGACCGCTCAGGTGCTCTGTCTAGATGCCCACGTCGATCTAGCCCTCCTCCCCACCGCCCGTCAGGCCGACACCCCGGCGGAGCGGGCCGGCGATCTCGACGAGGCCACGGTGATCGTCCGGCGACTGGTCGACGACCTCGGTCGGATCCCCGGCGGCACGGCCCACGACCGATCACTGGTCGCACTGTGGTTGGCCGACTGGGAGATCTACCTCATTGACCGGGTCAACCACGCCGAGCGACTCCGAACAGAGGGAGATGTGAAACCCCTGCTTACCGCCCTCCCCAGTGGCGCGGGCAGCGTGCTGGAACGTATGAACGGTTTCGCCCGGGCGAACGACTTCGAGGCCTGCCTCGACCCCGGAGACATGTAGGGAGAC
>DPMC01000019.1:5722-10990 GCA_003541675.1 Acidimicrobiaceae bacterium
GGAGACCCCGGAGACATGTAGGGATTCTGGAACCCCCGGGACCCGACGCTCAGATGTCGAGTTCCTCGAGGCGGCTCAGGGCCCGGTCAGCGAGACGGATGAGTCCGGGATCTGCTCCCATGCCCGCCAGATCCCCCCGGTCCACCCATTTGAGCGCCTCCGACTCATGGTTGCCCACCGGCACCGAACCCGGAGGCGCCACTACCAGATAGCGGATGTCATGGTGCTCGTGAGCGTCCTCAGACGGTGGATTGACCATGTGCACGTCGAGATCCACTGGTGGCTCCACTAGTCGGAGCCCGGAAATTCCCGTCTCCTCGACCGCCTCTCGTAGTGCCACGCGGGCCAGGTCGCCGTCGCCGTCGGCGTGGCCACCCGGCTGCAACCAACGCTGCAGCTTGGTGTGGAACAGCACGAGGATTCGGTTGTCCGACGGATCTACGACAAGGGCCGAGCCGGTCAGGTGGCCTGGTCGACAGCTCCGGGATAGGGCGTCGGGGTGAGAGGCCAGCAGATTCAGAATGCGGTCTCGATCCGGGCCGGCCGGGCCGGCCGCCACGACGTCCGTCAGGTCGGGGGTAGACCGCCCGGCCATCTCGCTGATCCCGGCGGTGGCTCCCCCGAACAACCCCGGATCGACTTCCCGTTGGCCGCTCACCCGCCCAGGTGGGTGCGGATGGCTTGCGGCGGGGGCATTGGCACGTGGTCGCCCACAGACACCCCGACGTAGTACACGGTGGCGGTCAGCACCAGGTGGTCTTCCACTCGGGCTTCGAAGGCCATATCGAACGAGGTGGTCCCCCAGCGGGCCACCTCAGCCGTGACCACCAGGTCGTCGTGGACGCCCGCCGGCCCGTGCCAGGTCAGATCGGCCCGCCGCAGCATTATCTCCCAGCCTGTCTCTTCGAAGTTCCCATCAAAGGCGCGAAGCCAGGTGTCGGAGACGTCGTCTAGGTAGGCCAGGTAGTGAGCGTTGAACACCACGCCCTGAGCATCGACCTCGCCATATCGGACTCGGATGGTCTGTGTGTAGCTCACGGTCAGGCCAACAAACGGGTCCGTTGGGCAGCCAGCTGCTCAGAGAACCGGTCCCTTTGTATGGCCACCGGTCCTGGTCCGGCGCCCCCTGGCGTGGTCCGCCGCCGAACGGCGGTACCCGGATCCAGTAGGTCAGCCGCCTCGGGGCCCAGCCGCTCGTCGGCGGCTACCAGATCGGCTAGCGAGCCCTCGCCGGCCAGGGCGGCCCGGACTAGCGCTCCGACCACGGCGTGGGCGTCCCTAAATGGCATGCCTGCGGCCACCAGGTGCTCGGCCAGGTCGATGGCTGCCGCGTACGGGCTATCGGCCGCCTCGGCCATGCGGTCTGTCTGGAAGACCAGCGTGGACACCATGCCGTCCAGGGCCAGCAGCGTGAGCCGGATGGTGTCGCAAGCATCGAACAGCGGTTCCTTGTCCTCCTGCAAGTCCTTGTTGTAGGCCAGCGGGAGTCCCTTCAAGCTGGTCAGGAGGCCAGTTAGGTGCCCGACGAGGCGTCCAGCCTTGCCACGGGCCAACTCAGCGATGTCAGGGTTCTTCTTCTGGGGAAGCATGGAGGAGCCGGTCGAGAAGGCGTCGTCGAGGTCGACGAAGCCGAATTCGTCTGTGGACCACAGGACCAACTCCTCACCGATCCGTGACAGGTGGACCCCAAGCAGGGCGAGGGCGAACAGCGCCTCGGCCACGAAGTCCCGGTCGCTCACCGCATCCAACGAGTTCTCAAACCGGGCAGCGAAGCCCAGATCGGCCGCCACGCTGTCGGGGTCAAGGGGCAGCGAGGACCCAGCCAGGGCTCCGGCCCCCAGCGGGGAGACGTCGGCCCGGTCCCGGGCGTCCAGGAGCCGGTCCACGTCCCGGGAAAGTGCCCACCCGTGGGCGAGCAGTTGGTGGGCCAGAAGGACCGGCTGGGCCTGCTGGAGGTGGGTGTAGCCAGGCAGGTACGCCTCGCCGGCGTCGTCGGCCCGGGAGGCCAGCGTGTCCTGGAACGAGGTAACTAGGGCGGATAGGTCGGTCAACTCCCGCAGGGTCCAAAGCCGCAGGTCGGTGGCCACCTGGTCGTTTCGGCTCCGACCAGTGTGGAGTCGGGCCCCCGCCTCTCCAGCCAGTTCGGTGACCCGCCGTTCGACCGCGGTGTGGATGTCCTCGTCGGACACCACGAAGGTGAACGATCCGTCGGATAGCTCGGCCTCGGTGGTGTCCAACGCCTCGAGCACCGAATCAGCATCAGTCGCCGACATCAGCCCCACCCGGGCCAGCATCCGGACGTGGGCCCGCGAACCGTCCACGTCCTCACGGAACATCCGCCGGTCGAAGGCCAGGCTGTTGTTCAAAGCCTGCAGAGCCTCGCTGGGCCCGCCTTCGAAACGACCGTGCCACAGGGTTGCCACGCCGCTCAGCCCCCCGTCCGGGCAGCCCGCCGGGCCACCGTCCGCAACCGCAGGGCGTTCAACTTGATGAAGCCCTCAGCATCGGCCTGATCGTAGGCACCCTCATCCTCCTCGAACGTGGCGATGGCCTCGTCGAACAGCGTGTCAGCCGACTCGCGGCCCACCACCTCGATGTTGCCCTTGTAGAGCCGCAGCCTCACCCGGCCGTTCACGAAGGCCTGGCTGTGGTCGATCGCCACCTGGAGCATCTCCCGTTCAGGACTGAACCAGAATCCGTCGTAGACCAGCTCCGCATAGCGGGGCATTAGCTCGTCCTTGAGGTGGGCCATCCCCCGGTCCAGGGTGATCGACTCGATGGCCCGATGGGCCTTGAGCATGATCGTGCCGCCAGGCGTCTCATAGGCACCCCTTGACTTCATTCCCACGAACCGGTTCTCGACAATGTCGGTCCGGCCGATGCCGTTGGCGCCGCCGACCTGGTTCAGTTTGACCAACACCGTGGCCGGCGACATGGCGACACCATCGAGGGCCACCACGTCACCACCCTCGTAGGTCAGGTCTAGGTAGGTGGCTTCGTTGGGCGCCATCTCCGGGCTGACCGACCACCGCCACATCTCACTGGGCGGCTCGGTCCACGGATCCTCCAGCGGGCCGCCCTCGTACGAGATGTGGAGCAGGTTGGCGTCCATGGAGAAGGGCGACTTGGTCCCCCGCTTCATCTCGACCGGGATGTCGTGCTTCTCGGCGTAGTCCAGCAAGCTCTGCCGGGACCCGAGGTCCCACTCCCGCCACGGGGCGATGACCCGGATGTCGGGCCGCAGGGCGTAGGCCCCCAGTTCGAACCGGACCTGGTCGTTGCCCTTGCCTGTGGCTCCGTGACTGATGGCATCGGCTCCGGTCGCGTCGGCGATCTCGACCAGCCTCTTGGCGATCAGTGGCCGGGCGATCGACGTGCCCAGTAGGTACTCGCCCTCGTACAGGGCGTTGGCCCGGAACATCGGGAACACGAAGTCCCGGACGAACTCCTCCCGGAGGTCCTCGATATAGATCTCGGACACGCCCATAGCCTCGGCCTTGGTCCGTGCCGGTTCGAGTTCCTCGCCCTGACCCAGGTCAGCGGTGAAGGTCACGACCTCGCAGTCGTACTCCTCCTCCAACCATCGGAGGATGATCGAGGTGTCCAGGCCGCCTGAATAGGCCAGCACGACCTTGTCGACGCCCGTCCTGTTGCTGCTCACGTTCGTTTCTCGCTTCCGTCTTTCATTCTTGTCTCTTGTACTTGTCTCTGATCTTCGTGCTCACTGGCGTCGGCCGGGTCAGGCCTGGAGGCCAGCCAGTTCCCGCAACCGGTCGGCCAACTCCGCTCCGGTTATGCCCTCTGCGGCGACCACCATCAGCGTGTCGTCACCGGCCACCGTGCCGATGGACCCCTCGAGACCGGTCCGGTCGAGCGCTGAAGCCACCACATGAGCCGAGCCGGGCGGCGTCCGAAGAACCACGAGGTTGCCCGACGAGAACACGTCGACCACCCATTCGCCGAGTACTCGCCGTAGCTGATCGGCCGGTACCGCCCGGTCGGCCGGATGCTCGGGTATGGCGTACACGCTGTCACCACCAGGCACTCGCACCTTGATGGCCCCGAGATCGTCGAGGTCGCGCGACACCGTGGCCTGGGTCGAGGCGATGCCCTCGCCGGCCAGGAGCCCGACCAGTTGCTCCTGGCTGCTGACCGGATGGTCGCCCAGCAGCCGGGCCACCCGGTGCTGCCGCTGGTGCTTGCTCATTGCGTACCCCCGTCGCCCAGGAGGTAGGCCAGCAGACCCCGGGCAGCGTGCATCCGGTTGGCCGCCTGGGGCCAGACCCGGCTGGCCGGACCGTCTACCACGCCGTTGGTGACCTCCTCGCCCCGATGGGCTGGGAGGCAGTGCAGGAAGAGGGCCTGCGGGCCTGCGACCTCCATCAGGTTCTCGTCGATCCGGAAGGCCTCGAAGTCCTTGTGACGGCGGGCCGACTCAGCCTCCTGCCCCATCGACGTCCACACGTCGGTGTAGACAGCGTCCACGCCGGCCACCGCCTCGGCAACCCGATCGGTCTCGGTGAACAAGACGCCGGCCGCCGCCAACCGGTCCCGGTCCACCGCTGTCAACCGATAGCCCGGAGGGCCAGCGAACCGGACCTCGATGCCCAGCATCCCGCAGGCCAGGGCCAGCGACCGGAAGACGTTGTTGCCGTCACCCACGTAGGCAATGGACCGCCCGGCCAACGCCTCCGAGGATCCCCCACCGAGTTCGTCGGTCAGGGTCAGGACGTCAGCCAACGCCTGGAGCGGATGGGCGGCGTCGGACAACATGTTGACCACTGGGACCACGTCCTGGCCAGCCATTCGCTCGACGGTCACGTGGTCGAATACCCGGGCACCGATGCAGGCGTGGTACGAAGCCAGAGTCCGGGTTACGTCCTCCACCGACTCCCGCACATCCATCCCCACCTCGGCAGCCTGAATGTGGACGGGGTGGCCACCCAGTTGGAAGACAGCCATCTCCATGGAGTTCCGGGTCCGGGCCGACGGCTTCTCAAACACCAGCGCCATGCCTTTCCCAGCTAACACCTGCGGTGGAGTCGGATCGGCAGCAAGGGCCAGAACCCGATGGAGCTCCTCCACGCTCAGGTCGTCGATTTCCAGCAGGTGCCGCATCACGAATGCCCTCCGGATTCAGTGGTCCCATCGTCGGAGGCGGAGCCCTCAGCCAACACACTGGCCAAGATCCCCACGCCCTCGACCAGTTCATCGCTTGAGATGGTCATCGGCGGGGCCAGCCGCAGCGCCGTCGGAGTCACCCCGTTG
>DPMC01000255.1:0-185 GCA_003541675.1 Acidimicrobiaceae bacterium
ATCGTCAACAACGAGAAGCGGATGCTCCAGGAGGCCGTCGACGCACTGTTCGATAACGGCCGTCGGGGTCGTCCGGTGACCGGTCCGGGTAACCGCGCGCTGAAGTCCCTCTCGGACATGCTCAAGGGCAAGCAGGGTCGGTTCCGTCAGAACCTGCTCGGCAAGCGCGTCGACTACTCAGGCCG
>DPMC01000255.1:590-1552 GCA_003541675.1 Acidimicrobiaceae bacterium
GAGCTGTTCAAGCCGTTCGTCATGAAGAAGCTGGTCGAGGAGGAACTGGCCCAGAACATCAAGTCGGCCAAGCGTATGGTCGAACGGCGCAAGCCTCAGGTGTGGACTGTCCTTGAGGACGTCATACGCGAGCACCCGGTGATGCTGAACCGTGCCCCCACCCTGCACCGTCTAGGCATCCAGGCCTTCGAGCCGGTCCTGGTAGAGGGCAAGGCCATACGTATCCACCCGTTGGTCTGCGCGGCGTTCAACGCCGACTTCGACGGTGACCAGATGGCCGTCCACCTGCCGTTGTCGGCCGAGGCTCAGGCCGAGGCACGAGTGTTGATGCTGTCGGCCAACAATGTGCTCAGCCCGGCCCACGGTCGTCCGCTGGTCACCCCGACCCAGGACATGGTCATCGGTGCCTACTACCTGACCGCCGAGGGCGAGGGCCTGACCGGTGAGGGCAAGGTCTTTCGGGACATCAACGACCTCCGATGGGCTTGGGAGACCGGGGCCGTGCACCTGCACGCCCGCATCCAGTACCGCTCGTCGGAGTACCCGGAGCTCATCGATACGCCGGCCAACGGCGTGGCCGCCACGTGGCACACCACCACGCCGGGCCGCGTGTTTTTCAACGCCGCCCTCCCGGGCCACGAGATCGAGCCCCTCGAGGTCGGCGGCCATCGGGCCAAGATGATCATGTTCGTTAACCAGCAGGTCGGTAAGTCCGAGCTGGGCACGATCGTGGACGACCTGGCCCGTGGCTACCCGAAGAAGGTGGTGGCCGAGTCCCTCGACGCCATGAAGGACGCATGCTTTGACTTCGCCACCCGCTCAGGTCTGACGGTGTCCATTGACGACGTCAAGACTCCGCCAGAGAAGGCAGCCATCCTCGACGCGCACGAGAAGCGTGCCGAGAAGGTCGAGGCCCAGTTCCGGAAGGGCATCATCACCGATGGCGAGCGTCGGCAGATGGA
>DPMC01000255.1:1946-2321 GCA_003541675.1 Acidimicrobiaceae bacterium
GGCCAACTCGATTGACATGATGGTCAAGTCGGGTGCTCGTGGAAACATGATGCAGGTTCGCCAGATCGCCGGCATGCGCGGTCTAGTGGCCAACCCTCGTGGCGACATGATTCCCCGCCCCATCAAGTCCAACTTCCGTGAGGGACTGGCGATGTTGGAGTACTTCATTGCCACACCGGGTGCTCGTAAGGGTTTGGTCGATACCGCTCTGCGGACCGCTGACTCCGGTTACCTGACCCGTCGACTGGTCGACGTGTCCCAGGAACTCATCATCAACGACGTTGACCCGTTCGCATCCGAGATGGGAGTGCGTGGTATCTGGATCGACGAGGTCCGCCCCGATGAGCCCAACCGACGGAGCCACCTCGAGACCCG
>DPMC01000255.1:2725-4641 GCA_003541675.1 Acidimicrobiaceae bacterium
GAGCCGGAGATGATCGCCATGCGCGATGACACCACCATTGACCGGGTGCGGGTGCTGTCACCGCTCACCGACGAGTCGCCCACCGGCGTCTCGGCAGCCAGCTACGGCATGTCGTTGGCCACCAACAAGGCCATCGAGGTCGGTGAGGCGGTTGGTGTGATCGCCGCCCAGTCGATCGGGGAGCCCGGCACCCAGCTGACCATGCGTACCTTCCACACCGGTGGTGTGGCCGGCAAGGACCTCGCTGGCGGTCTTCCCCGAGTCGTCGAGCTCTTCGAGGCTCGCGAGCCCAAGGGTAAGGCCACCCTGGCCCGCATCTCCGGTGTTGTCCGTATCGCCGAGGACGAGGGTCGTGGTCGTGAGATCACCGTGGTCGCCGATGACGGCACTGAGGACGTCCATCTGATCCAGGGCCTGGCTCGTCTTGAGGTCGCCGACGGCGCCGAGGTGCGGGCCGGTGACGCCATTGTCGAGGGCCCCCGGGATCCCAAGGAACTCCTCGAGATCAAGGGTGTCCGGGAGACCCAGCAGTACCTCGTGGAAGAGGTCCAGCGGGTGTACCGAGACCAGGGCGTGTCGATCCACGACAAGCACATCGAGCTCATCGTGCGTCAGATGACCCGTCGGGTGAAGATCAACGATCCCGGCGAGTCGGACTTCTTGCCCGGCGAGCAGGTCGACCAGCGGTTGTTTGCCGAGACGAATCGCCTCTTGGTGGCCGAGAGCCGTCGTCCCGCCGAGGGGCGTCCGGAGCTCATGGGCATCACCAAGGCCTCGCTAGCCACCGAGTCGTGGCTCTCGGCGGCCTCCTTCCAGGAGACCACCCGGGTGCTCACCGAGGCGGCCATCGAGTGCCGGAGCGACAAGCTCATCGGCCTCAAGGAGAACATCATCATCGGCAAGTTGGTGCCTGCGGGTACTGGTATGGAGGAGTACCGACGGGTAGCCACCCACGCGCCGGACTACAAGCCCATGGACTTCTACTCGTCAGCCGACGAGGAGCAGGATCTCGCCGAGTGGTTGGCCGGACAGGCCGGCCCTGGGGAGGATGCCTTCGCCGGTGCCTACGAGGCCGACGTGATCGACCTGGCTGGCGCCATGGATGCGCCGGCCGGTGCGGATTCCAGTGGGGAGGCCACTCCTGTAGCCGACTGACCGGCCGCCGGACCGACCCTGCCGGGAGGCGGGGTCGATTTGTGTCGTCGGTCTGGCCGGTGGTCGACGTTTGGACCCGGCAGGGACCGCCCGTAGACTCGTCCGTTGGCCGGTGCCGCGACCCGGTTCTGGGTGTGCGGTGTACCCCAGAGACAACCTGAGTTCGAGTTCGAGTTCGAGATTTCCATCAGAAGTGGCCCCTTTCGGGCCGACACGAGGAGCACAAGTGCCCACCATCCAGCAGCTGGTCCGCAAGGGCCGCCAATCCAAGCGCCGCAAGGAAGCCACGCCGGCGCTGAAAGGCGCGCCCCAGCGACGCGGCGTGTGCACCCGGGTGTACACCACGACGCCGAAGAAGCCGAACTCCGCCCTCCGCAAGGTGGCTCGTGTTCGTCTCACCAGTGGGAGCGAGATCACGGCCTACATCCCCGGCGAGGGCCACAACCTCCAGGAGCACTCCATTGTGCTGGTGCGTGGTGGACGTGTGAAGGATCTCCCCGGTGTCCGCTACAAGGTGGTGCGTGGAACGCTCGACACCTCGGGTGTCAGCCAGCGCCGTCAGGCCCGTAGCCGTTACGGCGCCAAGAAGGAAGGCTGACCGTGCCGCGTAAAGGCCCCGCCATTCGTCGTGAGTTGACCCCGGACCCTGTCTACCGGTCCACCGTTGTCACCCAGCTCGTCAACAAGGTGCTGCAGCGCGGTAAGCGCTCCACCGCCGAGCGCATCGTCTACAGCGCCCTGTCCACCGTCGAGTCCAAGAC
>DPMC01000255.1:5070-5528 GCA_003541675.1 Acidimicrobiaceae bacterium
GTTCCGGTCGAGGTACGTCCCCGTCGTGCTAACACGCTTGCCGTTCGCTGGCTGGTGAACTACTCACGGGATCGCCGCGAGCGGACGATGGCCGAGCGACTGGCCAACGAGATCATGGATGCCTCCAACGGCCTCGGCTCGTCGGTGAAGCGTCGCGAAGATCTGCACAAGATGGCCGACGCCAACAAAGCGTTCGCCCACTACCGCTGGTAGGCGGTTACCCGACCATCCCCCCCCACCTAGACCGGCCTGGGGCGCGCACCAGATGCGTACTCACCGGCCGTCGCCGTGGCGCTCCGGCGTCTGACGGTGAACCACCTCGGGTCCCGACCCGGGACCTGACCGAACACGTCCACCGAGACAGACGAGACACCGAGCACTGAGATGGCGACGCGACACCCCCTCCAGAAAACCCGCAACATCGGGATCATGGCCCATATCGACGCGGGCAAGACCAC
>DPMC01000160.1 GCA_003541675.1 Acidimicrobiaceae bacterium
GTACTCCGACGGGGTGAGCGACATCTCGGCGACGGCCGCACCGCCAAAGATGGCCTCCGATCCGTACTTCGAGGTCTTCATCCGGTCGTAGAAGTCATCGAGACGGGCCAGGGTGTCCGGTACCCAGGCCGTCCCACTCTCGGTGTTCACCCACTGCAAGTCCGGATGGCGCTCGAACACGCCCGAGAACATCAGGTGCCATAGCGCCCGCTGGCTCCACCAGGTCACCTCCAGCATGAACATGGCCAACGAAGCCGGGAAATGGTTCCCGAAGTTAGGGGTGGCCCCACCCGAGTGATGGTTCAAGGGCATACCACACGCTTCGGCGGCAGCCCAGATAGGTCGGTAGGCCTTTGAGTAGAGCGGCTCAAACGGCGAATCAGGCGGCGTGCCGGGAAGCAGGATGCCGCCTCGCAGGCCGTTCTCTGCCGCCCACTCGATCTCGGCCACCGACCCCTCGACGTCGCCCAAGAAAATTTGACCGATACCGGCCCTCCGTTCCGGTGCCTCGGATACGAAATCCAGCAGCCACCGGTTGTGAGCCCTCAGGCCGGCCCACCGGTGGCCGTAGTTGTCGCTGTAGGCGGGGGCCTCGAACTGACTGGCTGCCGCCGGAGCAAAGGGCGGTTGGGTGTTAGGGAACAGCACCGCGGCCACCACCCCATCGGCCTCCTGCTCGCGCAGGCGACGGTCGGAGTCGTAGTTGCGGTTTCCGTCGACAGCCGGGTCGCCGTCGACGCCCACATTCAGGGGTGACCGCTCAGCGTCCTTGAACACCTCAGCGGTCCGCCGCTCACCCTCCTCGATGCTGCGGGCCCAGTCGTCAAAGTCCTCGTGGTACCGCTTCTCGAGGTACTCCTTGTAGTCCCACAGGGCGGCACCGCAGTGGGTATCCGCCGAGATGACCACGTGGTGGTCGGACCTGTTCGGCTCCTGATTGCTCTGCTCGGACACTGTTCGTCCTCCGTTTCCCTACTCGCCCGGGTATCGGTACCAGGGCGCCAATCTCAGAAATCTGGTCTCAGCCGTACTGCATCTCGCAGCCGTACTCGTCCAGCCACCAACGGGCGGTGCGGGTGGCGTCGGAAGCAGTGCGCACATTCGGCGACTGTCCCAGGTCTGCGGGGGTAGGACCAATCCGGTCGGCCACGGCTTGCAGGCCGGCCTCGTCGAGGCCGTAGCAGTCAACCGCGTTCAGGCCCAGTAAACGACGGGTGTCCTCGATGGTCGCATCCTGGAAGTCGTTCCTCAGGCGGGCCCGGGTGTTGGGCCACGACCCCTCGGGGTGCGGGTAGTCGGTCCCCCACATGAGGGCATCGATACCGTTGACGTGGCGGCGACGGACCTCCTCGCGTGACATGGTCGAGGCGCCGATGAACACGTTTTCGCCGAAGTACTCCGACGGCAGGCGGGAGATCAGGCCCTTCATCCGGGAACCCATCTTCTTGACCTTGAAACTGGCACCGAAGTTCACGTCGGCCTTCCACAGCAGGTCGCCTACCCAGAAAGACCCACACTCCACCACGGCATACCGCAGGTTCGGGAACTTGTCGAACTTCCCCGAGAAGAGGAGTTGCCAGAGGATCCGGTGGGTCCAGAACGGGACCTCGCTGATGTACATGGCCACGTTGTCGCCGTAGGCGTCGAAGTCGGCTTCCCCCGAATGTGTGTGGACCACCAGGCCGGCATCGGCGCACGCCGCCCAGAAGCGGTCGTAGTGGTCCGAGCCGTAGGGCGGGTGGCCATGCCACAGGGTCGGGACCATTACGCCGCGGATACCGGGCTTGCCGGCCAGTGCTTCGACCTCTCTGACTGCTTCGTCCACGTCGTGGACCACAGGTACCAGCGCTACGCCGGCCCGACGTACCGGGTCGGTGGCACAGAACTCCTCCAACCAGCGGTTGTGTGCGCGGGCGCCGCCGAAGGCCTGGCGGGCATCAGTTATCTGGCCGGCGGCCAGACCGGCACCGAAGGGCGGCGACTCCTGACCGGTCACCGCATCACCGTCAGCGAAGATGATCTCCCCGGCCACCCCGTCGGCGTCCAGCACTGGATCACGCACCTCGGGGTCGTAGGCACCCTGCAGACCCCACTCGTTATCGCCCTCCCATTCGGCGATGAACTCAGCGTTAACCTCTTCAGCAATCTGGCGATGCCGGTGGCGTTCGGCTACGTAGACGTCGAACTCCTCATGCAGCGATGATTCGAGGTAGGGCCGGTACTCCTCGCACTGCAGACCGGCATGGGTGTCCGACGAGACGACGACGTACGGCTCGCTTCCTGTGCTGACTTCCCGTTCCATCGTGTGCTCCCCCGGGCGCTGCCCGTGCCTATGGACGACCACCCTCCTTGGACAGCGTCACATGATCTCTTGTACACTGTCGCAGAGAACACGCCCGATGGCAACCCGGGCGGACGACGGAGATCTCATGGCCACCCAGCCACCACACCAAGCAGTACCCCGGAGTTCCGGAAGCGACTCCGGTCCGGGCCGTCGAGCCGGGTT
>DPMC01000277.1:0-3207 GCA_003541675.1 Acidimicrobiaceae bacterium
GCGGCCATCATCGCCGAAGCCGCCGATCTGGCCGGCGGCGGGTTGCTGGATGGTGACGTGCTGGTGGTGACCCAGAAGGTGGTCTCCAAGGCCGAGGACCGCCTCGTCGACGTGGATCCTGAGGTCGGGCACAAGCCGCTGGTGGAGCGTGAATCGGTCCGGGTGCTGCGGCGTCGGGGCGACCTGATCATCAGCGAGACCACGCACGGGTTCGTATGCGCCAACGCCGGAATCGACCTCTCCAACGTGGAGGCCGGGCAGGCCGCTTTGCTTCCCGTGGATTCGGACCGGTCGGCCCGACGGATCCGCGATGCCCTGATCCACCGCTTCGGTGTCGACGTGGCCGTGGTGGTCAGCGACACCTTCGGACGGCCCTGGCGGCGCGGAGTGACCGACGTGGCCATCGGTTCCGCCGGGCTGCGGCCGGTGGTCGACCTCCGGGGCACCACCGACGCCCTGGGTCGTCAGCTCCAGGTCACCGAGGTGGCCGTGGTGGACGAGATCGCCTCGGCCGCCGAACTGGTAATGGGCAAGGCCGACGGCGTGCCGGTGGCCATCGTGCGGGGTATCGACCCGTCGTGGTTCGGCGACGGTGGCGTGGTGGCCGACGTGGTCCGTGACCCGGCCGAGGACCTGTTCCGCTAGGAACCCGTTCCCCGAGAAGGGCGCCTCAGTCTCCGAAACCGTCGGGGTTGGCCTCCTGCCAGCGCCAGTGATCGGCCAGCATTTCAGCGAGATCCCGGGTGGCGGTCCAGCCCAGCACCTGCTCGGCCCGCTCGGTACCGGCCCAGATGCGGGCCACGTCGCCCGGCCGGCGACCCACCACCTCGTGGGGAATGGGCCGACCCAGTACCGCTTCGGCAGCCGTCACCACCTCGAGCACTGAGTAGCCGCGTCCGGTGCCCAGGTTGACCGCCGTACAGCCCGGATGCGACGCGAGGGCGTCCAGGGCGGCTACGTGCCCCTCGGCAAGGTCCACCACGTGGAGATAGTCGCGAATGGCCGTGCCGTCCGGCGTCTCGTAGTCGCCGCCGAACACCCGGAGGCGGTCCAGCTGACCCGTCGCCACCTGCATCAGGTAGGGCACGAGATTTTCGGGGATCCCGTTCGGATCCTCGCCAATGGTTCCCGACGGGTGTGCTCCCACCGGGTTGAAGTAGCGAAGCAGCATGACGTCTAGCTCGCTGGCAGCCGCCACCTGTGCCAGGAACTGTTCGCCGTGCAACTTCGTCCAACCGTACGGATTGGCCGCGCCGGTGGGCGATTCCTCGGTAACCGGCACCTCGTCGGGCTCGCCGTAGACGGTGCACGAAGATGAGAAGACGAGGCGCGACACGCCGTTTTCAATCATGGCTCTGGTCACGCCGATGGTAGAACCAACGTTGTTGGAGTAGTACTCGAGAGGTTTTTCCACCGACTCGGACACCGACTTGTATGCGGCGAAGTGAACGACCTCATCTACCTCATGTTCAACGATTACCCTTCCAACTACATCCGAATCTGCGGCATCAGCTTCTACAAACGGCAAATCGGGTCTGGTAAGGGAACGGATGGCGTCTACCGCCGCGGTCGACGAATTAGACAGGTCATCCAAGATGACGACCTTCCGGCCTGACTCGTGGAGGACCACTGCGGTGTGGGATCCGATGAAGCCTGCACCTCCAGTAACCAGCACGGACATTTCAGGTGACCTCTGGACGGCACTGGTTGTTCAGGTACTCGGCTTCAGCCACGACAGCTCCAGTTCCTAGCACTGAATGCGCGAGTATGTGGGCCGATGCGCCAACAGTGACCCTTGGGCCGATGATCGAATCCTGCACGACCGCATTCTCTCCTATCGAGGCGCCTGCCAGTACAACGCAGCGCTCCACAACCGCGCTGGCAGCCACCTGGGCGCTCTTGTCAACCACGGATCCAGCGGGGTCTGAGAGCGTGTCAAGGTTTGCTTGCAGATAGGTCGCGGGGGTACCAGCGTCAATCCAAGAAGCCTCACAAGCCATGGCGTAGAGGGCCTCCTCGGTAGCCATTGCCGGGAACACGTCGCGCTCAACCGAAACTCGCATACCGGCGGGGATGCGGCGGAGCACGGAGGGTTCCAGCACGTAGATACCCGCGTTGACCAGCTTGGTAGGTGCCTCACCAGATGCTGGCTTTTCCACGAAGCCCAGAACCTTCCCTGATTCGTCGGTTGGTACCACGCCGAAGCGGGAGGGGTCGTCAACAGGTATCAGGGCGATGGTGCCCTCCGCCCCACTGCGACGGTGGGTAGCCAGAAGGGTACCGATGTCCAGATCTGTGAGTACATCACCGTTTTGCACGATGAAGGTGTCGTTTATCCCCACGTGTGTAGCGGCGAACGCTATGGCTCCGGCGGTGTCGAGTGGTTCAGGTTCGACCACGTAGTGCAGAGGGATCCCGGAACAGTTGCCGTTCGGGTAGCCCTCGGCGAAGGCATCGGGTAAGAAACCCATTGAGAGCACTACCTCAGTAATACCGTGGGTGGCCAAAAAGCTGACCATGCGCTCGATCATGGGAATGCCCCCGATGGGGAGCATGGCCTTGGGGATTTCGTCGGTTAACGGCCAGAGACGGGTGCCCTGCCCTCCGACCAGCACCACTGCCCTCATAGCGAGACCTCTCTAGCGAAGTTTGCTACCCGGCCGCCGAAGTGGTGGGTTCTTGTTCCGAGAGGTCGACCTCAGCCGGTGCTTCGACAAACGGAGCCTCGGACGCAATGGCCCTCGGGTCGACGGCCTCCAGAAAGGTAAAACGCTCAGGGCGCGGCATAGGTGGAACTTCGTCGACAGGAAGGAAGGCGATCGTGAATGCCTCCAGGTTCTTCACAAACCTGATGTTGGCCAACCCCTCGGTGAAGACCTCGGGATCGCGGTCGCGATCCTGAGCATCGTAACGGGCCACCTTTAGCACGGCTGGCTGGCCACCGCAGTCGAAGCCCTCAGTAATTGTCTCTCCGGTGTCAAGGGTGATGGAGGTGTCGTCGATAGCACCAAAGGATGAGAAGAACTCGCCCATAATGGCGTCGTCACCAGAAGCCAAGGAGTTAAAGGGGTGAACGTGGATGAGACCGTCACCGTGAGTGTGGATTCCGTTGGGGTCATTTTCGTTGAGGACCTTAGAACGCCAGGTTCCTTCGTTGGGCGCACTGCAGACGTAGATGTCGTAGGCGGAGTGCCAGTGGTCGCCCAC
>DPMC01000277.1:3510-3712 GCA_003541675.1 Acidimicrobiaceae bacterium
GGCGGAGTGCCAGTGGTCGCCCACACGGGGTGCTGATGTGGCTTCGCGAGTCTCACGTGCCCAACCAACGAGTAGAACACCAAGCACTACGACAATGGTGATTGCGATGGGGAAGCCATACCTGCGGGGTTCTCCACTGCCTCCGGATGAACCGGCCTTGGCCGCGCGCGCCACCTTACTGCGTGAATCTCCTCGTGCCATA
>DPMC01000257.1:0-8873 GCA_003541675.1 Acidimicrobiaceae bacterium
GGCTACCCGATGCAGATCAAGGTCGACTTCCTCTGCCGCGACTCGATCCTGGCCGCACCGATCGTGCTGGACCTGGCGCTCTTTTTGGACCTCGCCCACCGGGCCGGCCAGTCGGGCGTCCAGGAGTGGCTGTCCTTCTACCTAAAGGCCCCGCAGGCCGCCACCGAGGCCGGCCCCGAGCATGACCTGTTCATCCAGCAGACCAAGCTGAAGAACACCCTGCGAGAGTGGATGGGCGAAGAGCCCGTCACCCACTCCGAGGTCGGCTGATACGGCTGGCGATCAGGCCGGCGCTGGCTCCCGGCGCCACAGTTCCGGGTAAAGGTCGGAGGTGATGCGGTCGCCGTGGCCCAGCCCGGCGGCCTCCATTACCTCGCGGTGGTCGGGGTCCATGCCCTCCGGACGGAAGGCCACCCGAACGTCATCGCCCAGCCACTGGGTGTTGAACACCTTCAGTTCACGGTCGGGCGCCAGGTTTCCTGAGCCACCGTGGATGATCCGGGCGTTGAACACCGCCACGTCGCCCGGTTCC
Organism: Acidimicrobiaceae bacterium; assembly: GCA_003541675.1. GTDB lineage: Bacteria > Actinomycetota > Acidimicrobiia > Acidimicrobiales > MedAcidi-G1 > UBA9410. Next base: position 533 of record DPMC01000257.1, read on the forward strand.
ATGTCCCAGCCCAGAATCTCGTAGGCGTCGCGGTCCCCCTCGATGTCGGGGAAAGGGACCCGTCCGTCATCGGCGACCCCGTACCGGACCTGGTCGCGGTCGTCGCCGGTCAGAGCCCCGAAGTTCTCCTGTCGGTACCGCTGTTCCCAGCGATGCGAACCACGGACGAACTCCAACGCACTCTCCCGGGCCACCGGCACCAGAGGCATCCACGCCGAACAGGTGTCGAACCCCTCGACCGACCAGTACGGCTCGTCCTGGTGGAACGGCGTCCGGAACCGGACCCCGGCGGTTCGCACGAACACCGCGTCGAAGAAGAAGTTGACCGCGGAGGCACCCAGCAGCCAACCGGCGATCTCCGCCATTGGCGAATGCTCGGCGAAGTCCCGGTACTCCGGCACATGCAGCCAACACTGGTTGTCGTAGGTGGTCGTACCGCCCCGGTCGTCGGCGTCCCAAATGCGGCGTCGCTCAGACGGTCCGGCCAACGCCCGGTCCATACCCCGTCGAAGCGGTTCGATCCAGTCGGGTCCGAAGGCCCCTCGAAGGCAAACCACGCCGTCATCGGCGAACGCTTGAACCTGCTCGTCGGTGACCGGCTCCTGCTCCATCGCCGCGGAGACTAGATCCGGGATCCGCCCCCTGTGTTCAGATACGGGACTGGTGGCCTGCCCAGTACTCGTCCTTGAGGAGGCGCTTGTAGAGCTTCCCGGTGGGGTGACGGGGCAGCTCGTCACGGAAGTCCACGCTGCGCGGGCACTTCACGTCGGCCAGCTGGGACCGGCAAAAGGCCACTAGCTCGGCGGCCAGCTCCGGTCCGGCGGCGGCCAAGTCGACCGGCTGGACGACCGCCTTGACCTCCTCACCGAAGTCTTCGTTGGGCACGCCGATGACGGCCACGTCAAACACTGCGGGGTGCATGGTCAGGATGTTCTCGGCCTCCTGCGGGTAGATGTTCACCCCCCCGGAGATGATCATGTACGCCTTGCGATCGGTCAGGAAGAGGTAGCCGTCCTCGTCGAGTCGGCCCACGTCGCCCAGCGTGCTGGTGTCGGGCCGAAGTTTGGCGTCGGCAGTCTTCTCCGGGTCGTTGTGGTACTCGAAGTCGGAGTTGCCCCGGAAGTAGACCCCACCCTCCTGGCCGGTCGGCACCTCGTTGCCGTCGTCGTCGAGAATCAGTACCTCGCCCAGCAGGGCCTTGCCGACCGTGCCCGGATGGGCCAGCCAGTCCACCGAGTTGGTGTACGTCAGGCCGTTGCCCTCGGTGCCCGCGTAGTACTCGTGAAGCACCGGGCCCCACCACTCGATCATCCGGCGCTTCACGTCGACCGGACAGGGCGCCGCGGCGTGGATCGCCGAACCGAGCGTCGACAAGTCGTAGGCGGCCCGTACCTCGTCGGGCAGCTTGAGCATCCGGACGAACATGGTCGGCACCCACTGGCTCCACGTGGCGCCATGGTCCTGGATGGCCGCCAGTGCACCCTCGGCGTCGAATCGCTCCATGACGACCACCGTGCACCCCAGTCGGTGGGCGCCCAGGCAGAAGCGGAGCGGAGCGGCGTGGTACAGCGGTGCCGGCGACAGATACACCGACCCGGGCGTGGCCCCGAACAGGGCCTCGGCCATCGCCGAGATCGAGCTGGCCTGGCCCAGCGGCGCCCCCGACAACGGCGACTTCACGCCCTTGGGTCGACCCGTGGTACCCGAGGAGTAGAGCATGTCCTGACCCTCGGTCCGGTCGGGCAGGGGGTCGGCCGACTGGGCGGCCACCGCGTCCTCGAAGCAGGCGTGATCTTCGATCGGCCCGCCAATGGAGAACCGAGCCTCGACGTTCGGGGTGGCAGCGGCGATCTCGGCCACGTCGTCGGCCTTGTAAGGCGATGTCACGAAGGCCCGGGCTCCGCAGTCGTCGACGATGTAGGCGATCTCGTCGGCCGTCAGGCGTGACGAGATGGCCGTGTAGTAGCAGCCGGCATAGTGGGCGCCCCAGGTCAGCGCTAGGAACTCGATCCGATTCTCGAGGCAGAACGCCACATGATCACCGGGCCCGATGCCCAGGCCGTGAAGGACCCGGGAGATGCGGTTGGCCTCGGCATCCAACTCGGCAAACGTCACGGTCTCACCGGTTTCCGCCATGACGATGGCCGGACGGTCGGGAGCCTCAGCGGCCCAACGACCGGGGTACTGCAGGTTCTGGTCGGCGTCATCGCTCATGGCTGCGGAACTTATCGGCCGGGCTCCTTTCGACGAGAAGTGGGCATCGGGAACCGGGTCTGTGGCCACGGATGGGAACTAAATCCGAGCCAGGCCTCGGGCTGTCACAGGGGGTCCATAGTGTTCCCTTCACGATGACGACAAAGATCCTGCGGACGAGGTACGGGCAGCCCGCGACGGCGGTACTAGCCGGCGTGATCCGAGACGCGAAGGGTGGAGACCCCCTCGCCCCAGTGACCGTGATCGTGTCCGACCATTCCCTTGGAGTGACGCTGCGCCGACGACTGGCGGCCACCAGCGTCATGGCCGACACGACGGGTGGCACGACGGGCCTCGCCGCCGTCGACTTCGTCACCCTGCTTGACCTCGCCCGTGGCATCTCGGCCGGTTCACCCCATATTGCCGCCCGGCGTGCCGTCAGTGACGCTGTGGTGTTGGCCGCTACCCGACGGCTGCTGGCCGACCGTCCCGGTGTTTTCAGTCCGGTGGCCGACCACCCCTCGGTGGAACGCACCGTCATGGCCGCCCACCGCAACCTCCGCGAAGTCCACCCCGAAGCTCTCGACCGTCTGGCGGAAATCGGTGGTGCGTTGTCCGACCTCGTCGTCCTCCACCGGGCACTCGTCGAGCGGCTCGAACCGATCTTCCACGATGAGTACGAACGGGCCGTCGTCGCCGCCGCCCGGATCGCCGACGGATCGGTCGACCTACCACCGGTCGTCCTCCACCTACCCGGCACACTCGTCGCCTCCGAACGCCGACTCGTAGGTGCGTTAGCCACCACAGGCCACCTCACCGCCATCGTCGGCGATGCCGACAGCCCGGACGGATCGGTGTCGGCCAACCCCCACCTCGCTGCCCTGACCGAGACCCTCGACGTCGACGCGCCCGAGGCGGGACCTGCCGGATCGCGGGTCGCGTGCCTCGTGGCATCCACCCCAGAACAGGATGAGTCCGTCCGCTACGCCATCCGACGGATCATCGAGGCGGCACGGGCCGGTACGCCGCTGGACCGCATGGTCCTAGTTCACCCGTCGACCACCGACGACGCCCGACTGGTCCAGGAGCGGCTCACCGCGGCAGGCATCGAATTCCACGCCAGCGGCGTCCACCGACTCGACGAGACGATCGCCGGACGCTTCCTGATCGGACTCCTCGATCTTCCCGATCGGGGGATCCGCCGAACTGACCTCGACGCCCTGATGGCCGACGTGCCCCTCTGGGATCCCGACCACGATCTGGTCCCGGCACGCGCCTGGGGTCGGCTGGCCGCTCAGGCCGGAGTAGTCAGCGGAATTGACGAGTGGACCGATCGCCTCGCCCACCTGGCCGCCGAACTCGATGCCGAAGCTGTATCCGAAGTCGACGACGAGGGCCGAACCTGGCTGGCCGACCGCTTATCGGCCGAGGCCACACGAGCCCGACAACTGGCGGCCTTCGTGGAGCGACTCTGCGCATCCCTCCATGGCCTCACCGAAGACGACTCCTGGGCTGGCCGGTGCCGACGTGTCCGCGACCTGCTTCGCCAGTACCTCGGCGGTACCACCGCCCATGAGTCCTGGTCGGCCGACGAACTCCTCGCCCTGGACGAGGTGGGCGCGATCCTCGATGCCCTGTCCGAACTGGACAACATCGAACCCCATCCGCCCTATCGAAGCTTTCGGGGTGCTCTGGCCGCCGAACTCGGCCGCCCCATCGGGCGAGCTGGCCGCAGCGGGATCGGCGTGCAGGTCACCGGCATTGACCAGGCCGTCGGCCTCGATGCCGACCTGGTGATCGTGGTCGGTCTCGCAGAGGGTTCCATGCCGACCCGTCCTCCCGCCGACCCGTTGCTGTCCGACGACCATCGCACCGCCGCCCGGACCGGCCTACCCACCCGCCACGAGCATGCCGCCCGCCAGCACCACGCCTTCCTCGCTGCCCTCACCGGTGCCGCCGAACGCATCGTCCTCGTTCAGCCTCGCGGCGACCTGCGTCGCTCCGGTGACCGGCCGATGTCACGTCTACTGCTGGCCGAGTTCGAGGAATTGGCCGGCCACCGACCCGAATCCGACGACCTCGACCTGTTCGTCGCACCCTGGTTCGACCACGTGGCGTCGTTCACCGACGCCCTTGACCGTGACGATCCCGCCACCGTTCAGGAATACGACCTGGCCACCGCCATTCGTGGCGGCCGTCCCGCAGTCGACAAGCTCCGTTGTGACGATGTCGTGGTTGACCGGGGAATCGAACTCCTTGGCCAGCGAGCCGACAAGGACTTCACCCGGTTCGACGGGAACCTGTCGGGCGTCACCCTCCCTGTCCTCGACGGCGAACTGTCAGCCACCCGCCTCGAGAAGTGGGTGGACTGCCCGTTCGCCTTCTTCGCCGAATACGTCCTCGGTGTCCGGCCACTTGAAGATCCATCGGAGCGGACCGGCCTCTCCCCGCTGATACGTGGCTCGATCGTTCACCGGGTCCTCGACCGGCTGGTGACCGACGGCCTCGCCAACGGGTCCCTCCCCGGACACGGCGATCCGTGGACCGCCGCCCAACGAGCCCATGCCGCCGAGCTCCTGAACGAGGAGTGTGCCCACGCCGAGGCGCGGGGTGAAGCCGCCCACCCCCGGTTCTGGCCCACCATCTGTGACCGGCTGGCCGCCGACCTTGACGACTTCCTGGTCCTCGACTCGGCCTTTCGGGCCAGGTTCGACAGCCGCCCCGTAGCCGCCGAACGACGCTTCGGAGGTCCGGATGCCCTCGTCATCACCCTCGCCAACGGTCGCACCCTGCGATTCCGAGGCTCGATCGACCGCGTGGACCTGACCGCCGACGACCACCTCGTCGTGGTCGATGCCAAAACCGGACGGCCGGACCGGTACAAGAACATCCCCGTCGACTACTTCCCCGGAGGATCGTTCCTGCAGCTCCCCATCTACGCGCTAGCCGCCGCCAAAGGCTGCACCACGAGGCACGCCACCTACGCCTTCCTCGGCGAGGTGGCCGACGATTTCCATCATCTGGGATACGAGGTCGACGACGAGGTGGTCGCCGCCTTCCAACGGGTGCTCTCCTCCATCGTCCGGGGTATCGAGGGCGGGGCCTTCCCGCACCACCCACCAGAAAGCGACCGGCCGGAAGCCCACCGGTGTCTTCACTGCTCCCCCGACGGCCTCGATGCTCGACGCGTCCGCTCCGCCCGGGCCCGCAAGGCCAACCATCCGGTGCTGGCCCTCCACGAGGATCACATCACCACCAACTTTCTCGATGCCGGGACGGAGACCCCTGAAGACGACCACGAAACCGAACATGTGGACCAAGAGGAGGAGGTCGACCGATGACCGGCTCAACACCCGGCGACCAGGCTGATCGCGACCGGATCGGCCACTCGCTTAACGAAAACCTTTTCGTGGAGGCGGGTGCCGGGACGGGCAAGACAACAGCACTGGTCGGGCGGATGATTGCCCTCGTGGTCGACGAGGGTGTCGCCGTCGAGAAGATCGCCGCCATCACATTCACCGAACGGGCGGCCGCCGAGCTCGGCGACCGCTTCCGCCGCGGACTCGAGGACGTGTCCCGCCACGACGCTGACCCCATCCGTCGCCAGCATGCCGAAGCCGCCCTCGCCGACGTCGACCTCGCCTCGTTGTCCACACTCCACGGCTTCGCCCGGCGCCTCCTGACCGAGCATCCGCTCGAGGCCGGCCTACCGACAGGATTCGAGCTGCTGGACGAAGTCTCGAGCCAACTCGGCTTCGACGACCGGTGGGATGACCTCCAACGCACCCTCCTCGGTGACGATGCACTCGCCCGGACCATCCTCCTGGCCGACGCCCTCGGCGTCCACCCCTCCCACCTTCGAGACCTGGCCCGCGAACTAGATGACCGCTGGGACCTCCTCGATCCCCTGACCTCACCAGCCGAACCCCCGCCAGTGAACGTCACGGCCATCATCAACCTCATGGATCAGGCCACAGTCCTCGATCACCACGACCTCGACGAGGATGACAACCTCCGACGTCGCCTGGCCGGGATCCGTGTCGCCCGGGACGCCCTGACCGGTGCCGTCGACGAGATCGACATGGTTCGGATCCTCTCCACCGGCGACTTCCGAAAGTCACTCAATGTCGGCAATTCGGGCCGCAAGGGTGACTGGGGTGACGACAAGGACACCATCCGGGAGTTCGCATACGAGGCCCGCGACCTCTGGGATGAGATCGTACGATCGACAGCCGGCGGCGTGCTCGCTCGAATCCTCGTCGAGTTGGTTGACGCCACCCTCCGGGCGGCCGACGAACGCCGTCGATCGGGCTCTCTGACCTTCCACGACCTACTGGTCATCGCCCACGATCTGCTGTCCGATCCCGCCTCGGGGCCGGCAGTCCGGACCACACTGCACGAGCGTTACCGGTACGTCCTGCTCGATGAATTCCAGGACACCGACCCCGTGCAGCTCAAGTTGGCCCTGTTGCTGACCGATCCCGACGCTGCACCCGACGCTGAGCTCGATGGCTTCTCCCCCGTATCGGGATCCCTGTTCCTGGTCGGTGACCCCAAGCAGTCCATTTACCGGTTCCGGCGGGCCGACATCTCCCTCTACCTGCTGGCCAGGCGCTCGCTGGACGCCTCCGCCGTGTCGCTGACCGAGAACTTCCGAACCACCGTGCCGATCATCGACTGGATCAATGCCATCTTCGGCCAGCTCATCGGACCCGGCCCATCGTCCGACGGCCCCGCGCCGGAGGACGAGCCGGTGCGAGCCGAACTGGTACAGCCCGGGTACACCCCGCTGGTCGGCTGTCGCCCAGCGGCGACAGTCGGGCCAGCAGTGACCGTTCTCGGAAGGGACGCCCAAGGCGACGACATCGATGCCGCCGGTCTACGGAAACTCGAAGCCGATGCCGTGGCCGACGCCATCACCACCGCTGTGGTCGAGGGATGGACGGTCGAGGACCGTGCCGGCCACCAGCGCCCATGTGGCTTCGGTGACGTCGCCATCCTCCTCCCCACACGAACTTCACTGCCCGACCTGGAGATTTCGCTGGAAGCCGCCGGCATCCCCTATCGGGCCGAATCCAGCTCCCTGCTCTTCGCCACGCCTCAGGTCCGGGACCTGCTAATGGTGATGCGGGCCATCGACGACCCCACTGATGACCTGGCCGTCGTGGCGGCACTCCGCACGTCCCATTTCGGCTGCGGAGACGACGACCTCGCCCGCTGGCGGGTGCACCATGGCGGTTCCTGGAACCACCAGTCCGACCAGCCGGAAGGCGACCAGTCGGTCGAGCTCGTGGCCTCCGGTCTCGTCTGGCTGGGCCAGATGCACCGATGCCGCCACCTCCTTGGACCATCCGGGATTCTGGAACGCCTAGTCGACGAGCGCCGTGTACTGCAGGTGGCCTTTGGGGAGACCCGGCCCCGCGACGTCTGGCGCCGGGTCCGCCTCCTGTCTGACCGCGCCCGGGCCTTCGCAGAGGCCGGCGGGAGCTCGTTGCGCGGTTTCGTTGACTGGTGTCTCGCCCAAGCCGACGAGAAGGGCCGGGTCGCCGAAACCGTCCTCTCCGAAATCGACGATGCCGCCGTCCGGATCCTGACCATCCATGGCGCCAAGGGCCTGGAGTTCCCCATCACCATCCTCTCAGGCATGTCGACTGCCAACGCGAGATCCGACCGGGGGGTTCAACTACTCATCGACCCCGACCGGTCCATCGAGATCGGCATCCGGGAAGGTGTCGAGACGCCCGGATTTCAGGCCACCCACGCTGTCGACCGCCGGTTTCAGGATGCCGAGGCCATCCGACTCCTATATGTGGCCACCACTCGGGCCCGAGACCACCTCATCGTGTCGGTTTACCGGGCCACAGACATCGATGACGAAAAGCCCGGTCGGCCCGGGCCGGGACGCCTCCTCGCCAGGGCGCTCGAAGGCGCCGGCGGTGACGCCCACGGCTCCGACCTATCCTCCACCACCGGCGCACTTCCCGGCAGGGCTGTCCCCTCGGGCCGCGCCCTCCCCGATCGCCAGACGTGGCTCACAGAGCACGACCACGCCCTGGATCGCGCCGGACGACCCAGCACGGTGTCGGCCACCGCTATCGCCGGACATGTCGCCACCCTGGCCACCGAACAGGCCGCTGAACAGGCCGCT
>DPMC01000257.1:9220-9353 GCA_003541675.1 Acidimicrobiaceae bacterium
TGAACAGGCCGCTGAACAGGCCACTGAACAGGCCACAGCGAACCACGACGAAGACCGGGCCCGGCCAGGTGAGGTGGGACGCCACGGAACCGGCATCGGACGGGCCGTGCACGGAGCCCTAGAGCTCCTCGAC
>DPMC01000034.1 GCA_003541675.1 Acidimicrobiaceae bacterium
GGCAGTGTGTTCGGTGAGGTGGAGTCAACTAAGTCGGTCTCGGAGCTTTTCGCGCCGGTGACCGGCGAGGTGGTCGCGGTCAACGAGGAGTTGGAGACAGCTCCCGAGAAGGTCAACGAGGACCCTTACGGCGAGGGATGGATCTGTGAGATCCTGGCCGAATCGGAAGGCGACCTCATGGATTCAGCGGCCTATCAGGCGTTGATCGAGGACTGATCATGGTTGGGTATCCCGAGGGCACGAATGACGAACCGACAGACGCCTTCGATCCGGTCGCTGATGTTCCGCACCGGTCCGACCGGGATCAGTTCCCCTCTGAGTGCGGGCTATTCGTCGTCGAGTCAGGCCCCAAGGCCGGTTCGCGCTACGGCCTAGAAGCTCCACTGACCTCTGTGGGTCGCCACGGCCAAGCCGACATCCTGCTCGACGACGTCACGGTGTCACGCCGTCACGTCGAGGTGGAACGGATTGCCGACCGCTATCTGGTCCGGGATGTCGGCTCCCTGAACGGCACCTGGTTGAACGGCGGACGGATCGACACGGCGGAGTTGAGCGACGGCGACGAACTCCAGATCGGCCGATTCAAGTTGGTCTTCTTCCACGGAACAGCGGATTGAGCCCGCGGCGAGGTCGGATGGCGCATCCGGTCCATCGTGACCTACTCGGAGGGTGGCCCCGATGAACATCGGTGACGTGGTCACCGTTCTGGAGGCCGAGTTCCCCGACGTGACCGTTTCCAAGTTGCGGTTCTTGGAGGCTGAAGGTCTGGTTCGCCCGGCCCGATCGGCTAGCGGCTATCGGCGTTACGAGGAGGAGGACGTGGCCCGTGTCATTCGAGCCCTCCGGCTTCAGCGTGACCGGCATCTGCCGTTGAAAGTGATCGCCAGCATGCTCGATGAGAGCCCTCCGGCCGGAACCCCGGGTGACGGTGGCGTTGATGTACCGGCCTTCCGGGAGCGGGTCGGTCGCCGGGGGCGTTCTGCCGAAGGTGGCGGACTATCTGGATCGGTGAGCGTTTCCCTGGCCGAGCTGGCTGTCATGGTGGGCCTTGACGAGGACACGGTCGCTGAGCTCGAACGTCTGGGTCTGGTCCGGGGTCGCGAAGCCGGGTCCAGCACGGTGTACGACGACGAGGCGGTGTTGGTCGGCCGGGTTGCCGCATGCTTCGTGGGTCATGGCTTTGACGTGCGTCATCTCCGGATGTACCTGGTGGCCGCCCAGCGTGAGGCCGGCCTCCTGGAACAGCTGGTAGGTCCAGTCGCCAGCGGTGGGGGACCGGGGGACTCTTCCCACGGTCGGTCGTTGCTTGAGGCTCGACAGTTGGTCGACGAGTTGACCGATGCCGGCTCGGCGCTACACGAGTTGCTGGTCCGGCGGGAACTCGGCACGGTGGGACGATGAACGGACCGAAGCTCCATCGCACCGCCGAGGAGATCGAGCGACGGATTGACTCCATGGCCGAGGAGTTGGTGGATTGGGTAGATGTCGACACGGTGGTAGTGGGAGTCCTCAAGGGCTGCCTCCCGTTCATGGCTGACCTCGTGCGGCAATTCACGGTGCCCGTCGAGATCGACTTCTTGGCCCTGAGCACGTTCCTGCCAGACAGTGGTCGTGTTCGCCTTACAAGGGACCTGTCGATCGACGTGACCGGACGCAAGGTCCTGCTCGTAGAGGGTGTGGTCGACACGGGATTCCGTCTCGACTATCTGCGGCGGCATTTGGCCTCCCATGGAGCGTCCGAGGTGAGGGTCTGCACCCTTTTCGATCGTGCTGATCGGCGGGTTCTACCTGCGGATCTGAACCATGTCGGATTCGACACGGGGGCGACGTTCCTGGTCGGATTCGGACTGGACCACCGGGGAGAGTTCCGCAACCTCCCGGCGGTGGTTGAAGTCGACCTGACCGAGCTGGATCGGGGTGGCCCGGAGATGGTGGATGCCGTGAGGAACACGGGACGGGCCGACACGCACAACTAGGGTTTCGGGGTGCTGTTTCACTCGCCCGTCGCCCTGACAGTTCCGGCCGATGAGAGCGACCAATGATCGCCATGGAGGTGTTGGGCGTCCAGGAGGTCCTGCCATCGGACACTCCGGTGGTCCTGCTCCGGGAGACTGAGGGCGAGAGGATGCTGCCCATCTTCATCGGGCTACCCGAGGCAAAATCCATCGGTCTGGCTATGACCGGCCAGGATCCGCCACGTCCCATGACTCACGACCTAATGGCCTCCCTGCTGGAGACATTCTCGGTGTCCGTCGAGCAGGTGGTGGTGACCGAAATACGTGAGCGAACGTTCTTTGCTGAGGTCACCCTTCGGGGGCCGGTGGGCATCGAGGTGATCTCAGCCCGACCGTCCGATGCCATTGCCCTGGCCGTGCGAACGGGAGCCCCGGTGTTCGCCGCCGAAGAGGTGGTCGATGAGGCGGGCTTCGTACCGCCGCCGACCGATGACACAACGGAGTCATCCGGAGAGACGGCTGCCGAGGTGCAGGTCGAGGAATTCCGGGCCTTCCTGGACTCGGTCGACCCCGAAGACTTCGAGTCCTGACCAGACGTCGTTGCTCGGCTTGCTCCGGGTCCTGATCGCGCGCTGAGCGCGAGAATTGCCACGCTCCGTGCGAAATCCTTGATTCGACGAGGCGCCCTGCCTACGCTGTGTCGAGTCACAGGGCTGTAGTTCCAACCATGGAACGCTGAGCCCGATTCGAGGGAGACGTCCCATGGCCACCAATTCAGATTCTTCGCTGCCAGGAAGCGGACAGGAGTCCGTCGAGCCCGAGGGCTACCCGGGCAAGCGTGCTGCCGAGATCGCTGGCATCACCTACCGCCAACTGGACTACTGGGCGCGAACCGATTTGGTTCGGCCGTCAATGGCCCGGGCGACCGGTAGCGGCAGTCGACGCCTCTACTCCTACCGCGACCTGCTGGAACTTCGGTCCGTTAAGTCTCTTTTGGACGCCGGCATCCGCCTGGAGCTAGTCCGTGAGGTCTTCGCCTATTTGACGACACAACTCGACGAGGACGTGACCCGGGTGAACCTGGTGATCAGTGGTTCATCGGTCATGGTCCGTACCGGCGAGGAGGAGATCGTCGACTTGCTGCGTCACGGTCAGGGAGTTCTCAACATCCTCCCTCTCTCCGGAGTCAAGGAACAGGTCGATGCCCGGATCGTGGAGCTGTACCCGGAGGGCCGTCGGGCCGCCGAAGCAGCCCCGATCGATCGGGCGGTCGGTCACTAGGAACAACGGCCGGGAGGGGGAGGCGGCATGGGCGAAGTTCGAAGACTTCGGGTCGAAGCGCTTCCAATGGATCCCATTTTCGCCCACGAGTCTGAGCAGCGGGTGGCCGATCTGCTGGACTTCTACGAGATTGCTTGGGACTACGAGCCCCGCACCTTCGTATTGGAGACCGCCCCCGACGGCAACCCCCGCACGGCATTCACCCCCGACTTCTACCTGCCCGATCACGACCTCTACCTAGAGGTCACTACTCTCCGCCAGTCGCTGGTGACCCGCAAGAACCGCAAGGTCCGTCTACTCCGAGAACGTCACCCTGGGATTCACATCCGCATCCTCTATCGCCGAGACCTCGAACGCCTCCTGATTACCCACGCCGCCTGATCGCCCGGATCGGCTGG
>DPMC01000013.1 GCA_003541675.1 Acidimicrobiaceae bacterium
GCCTCCAATAGCTCGATCTTCCAGCCGTGGATGGTGGCGAAGGCCAAATACATCTCGTGGAGGTCGCGGGCGAACAGGTTGGCCTCCTCACCACCCTCAGCACCCCGAATCTCCAAGATGACCGGACGGCCGTCATTGGGATCCCGAGGTAGCAGGAGGGTCCGAAGCTCGCCCTCCAAGCGGTCGATCTCGCGTTCAAGCTCGGCAATCTCGACCCTGAGTTGGTCGCGGTCGTCTCCATCGGCCATGTCGGCCAGCTCGCGAGCCGTCTCGAGGTCGCCGTGGGCGATCGCCAACGGACGGCCCACGGCCAGCACCTCGTCGAGTTCCTTGAAACGCCGACCAGCAGCCTGCAGGCGGTCCGAGTCACTGATCACCTCAGGGTCGGCGAGTCGCGACTCCACCTCGGAGTACTCGGCTTCGAGGGCCTCGACCTGATCCAGCATCAGGTCAAGGCTAGCGAGGGGCCCCGAGCGGACCCCGGAGGCCGGCCTGTTGGTCAGGCATCCCAACTACAGGCCACACCTACCACCGTGGTCGGGACCCGGAGGCGGGCCATCACCCGCTTGACCGGGGTCATCACATCACGGGTTGGAAGGGCCACCACGACCCGATCGGGCACCTCGCGGAGCACCAGTTCGGCGGCCGCCGAAACAAGGTGGGGGTCGACCCCCACCGAACAGATAACCAGGACCCGGCCTCGGTCGGCGTCGCTACCCACCGCCGGGGCGGGTGCGGGGTCACGGAGGTTCAGACGCTCAATGGCCGGATCCACCGGCACCAGGTTGACGAGGTCTAGTAGTTCGGGGTGGGCACACAAGTCTCTCCGCATCCACCGTTCCCGAGCCAGGGTGGCCAATGGATGGGCACCGGCACCAGGTCGGCGCTGGGCTCGCACCAGGTCGGCCGCCGCGGCGAGGGCTTCGGCATCGGAACGTCCGGCACGCATCAGCACGCCGGCCTCCCGGTCAAACCGGCCCACGCCCACCTCGATCATCGGACGAGCATCGGAAAGGCCATCTGAACGGCCCCCCTCAAGCTCACCGGCCATCGGGTCGATCCCGTCAACCGCTCGCACGACCTCTAGGCCCAGCACCTCGCCACGCCACGTGCCGTGTTCCAGGATCGGCTCCACCCCGACGCCGCGGCAGAGATCGTCGAACTCGACCGCGAAGCCTTCGGGCGACCTGTCCGTTGTTGGATTGGGTTCATCAGCCGGCGCCACCGTGACCAGCGACCGGCCGTCGACGTGACGCACCTCTGGTGTCGGTTCCAGTGCGGCCACCCAACGGGCCGCCAGGGCGGCCTCGAAGGCATCGTCGAAACAGACGGTGAGCGGCGTGGCATCGCCATGGCGGCCGGCCCGTAGCAGCCCCACACCGAGCGCAGAGCCGGGCTCGTCCTCGGACGCAAGGGTCCAGAGCCGTGTGCCGTCGAAGAGGTGGTCGCCGTCAGGTTCCGGGACCGACGCCCCATCGGTCGCTTCAGCGACCAGGGCGCGCAACTTGGCCCCACGAAGGGCGGTGCGACGCTCGGGATCGAGGGCCACGGGTATCCGGTCAGGAGTGGGCCCGGTCCACTTCAGCCTGCTCGGCCGAAGCGAACCGTATGGGGCTCAGCCCTTGCGGCGCTGGCCGTACCGGCGCTCGAAGCGCTCGACGCGGCCGGCGGTGTCCACGATCTTCATCGTGCCGGTGAAGAACGGGTGGCTGGCCGACGAGATCTCAACCTTGACCAGCGGGTACTCCACGCCGTCGTCCAGGGTGATCACGTCGTCGGTCTCAACCGTCGAACGGATCACGAAGTTGGTGCCCTCGGAAAGGTCCTGAAAGACCACGGGGCGATAGTTCGGGTGGATGTCCTGCTTCATAACTCGTCCAGTCTGCGGTGCGGTCGGGGGTTCGGCAACCCGCGTGACGGGTCGCCTTTGGGTATCAGGTTCGGGTGTCGGATCCGGATACCCGTTCAGTCGCCCATGCTCGGTCCCTTGGCGATCTCGACCAGGAACTCTTCGTTGTTGTTGAAGGTCTTGAGTCGGTCGATGAGAAGTTCTAGACCGGCCGCCGCACCGCTGCCGTCGTTGGCCAGGCCGTTGAGCACCCGCCGCAGCTTCCACACCTGGTTCAGCTGCTGGCGTTCGAACAGGAGTTCTTCGTGCCGGGTCGACGAGGCGTCCACGTCAATGGCCGGATAGATCCGGCGTTCGGCAATCCGACGATCCAGACGGAGCTCCATATTGCCGGTGCCCTTGAACTCCTCGAAGATCACCTCGTCCATCTTGGAGCCCGTGTCGACCAGCGCCGTGGCCAGGACGGTCAGCGAACCGCCCTCCTCTAGGTTCCGAGCCGCACCGAAGAACCGCTTGGGCGGATAGAGCGCACCGCTGTCCACGCCACCGGACATGATCCGACCGGTAGCCGGGGCAGCCAGGTTGTAGGCCCTGGACAGTCGGGTGATCCCGTCCAAGACGATCACCACGTCGTCGCCGTACTCCACCATGCGCTTGGCCCGCTCGATGGTGACCTCGGCCAACTGGGTGTGCTCATCGCTGGGACGATCGAACGTGGATCCAACCACCTCGCCGCGCTGCAACCAGCGCTTCATATCGGTGACCTCCTCGGGACGCTCGTCGACCAGCAGGACGATGAGCTTCACCTCGGGATGGTTGGTCTCTATGGACCGCACGATCGACTTCATGATCGTGGTCTTTCCCGCCTTGGG
>DPMC01000240.1 GCA_003541675.1 Acidimicrobiaceae bacterium
GTGGGCCGGCTTCGCCGTGGACCTGCTGGCCGCCTGCCCCGACCTGCAACTAGGTAGGGCGTCGGAGGTAACGGCGCCCATACGGATGGTCAAGGACGCCGCTGAGATCGACGCCCTGCGCAACGCAGCGGCTGCCGTCGACCGGATCCTGGCCGACGTCCAGGCCGGCAAGATGCCCCTCGTGGGGCGGACCGAAGCCGATGTGGCCGCCCAGATCGCCCGCCAAATCATTGACGAGGGCCACCAGCGGGTGAATTTCACCATCGTGGCGACGGGCCCCAACGCAGCCAGCCCGCACCACGAGGCGGGTGAGCGGGTCATCCGCGTCGGTGAATCGGTCCTGTTCGACATCGGCGGGACGATGGCCGGGCCCGACGGGGTGGGCTACTGCTCCGACATCACCCGCTGCGTCCACGTTGGACCGCCGGCCAGTGGGTTCGCCGAGTTGTACGAGGTGCTGCACGCCTCCCATGCAGCGGGCGTGGCCGCAGCCACGGTGGGCACGCCGTGCGCCGAAGTCGACGCTGCGGCCCGGAAGGTCATTGACGACGCCGGGTACGGCGAGTTCTTCGTGCACCGCACCGGCCACGGCATCGGGGTCGAGGCCCACGAGCATCCCAACATGGTGGCGGGCAACGACCTGCCCCTGGCTCCCGGCCACGCCTTCTCGGTCGAGCCGGGGATCTACGTGCCCGGTGTGTGGGGCGCTCGCCTTGAGGACATCGTCGTGGCCACCGAAGACGGCCCGGATCCGCTCAACCGGATCGACCACGGGCTGGCCGTGGTCGACGGTTGACGGTCACCAGCACGGCTGTCCGGTGATCGACCTCGACGCGGCCAGCGTGCTGCTGCAGTGGGCCACCGGCGGACTGTTCTTCCTTTGGGTGACCGGGCGACGCCGCGAGGTGGGCATCGGCTACGGCTGGACGATGCGCATCACCTTCGGGTTGATGGCCGCCGGATCGGTGGTCGTGGGGCTACTGCTCGATCCGCAGCCGGTGCGGGAGGTGGCGGGCACCGGTGTGGTACTGGCTACCACGGTGGCCATGGTGATCTCGGTGGTGCGTCGACATGCCGGCGTGTCCGGCCAGCGTGGCCTCGAGGAGCGCCGGACAGCCCGGGTGGCCGAGATGACCGGGATCGACCGGGATGCCCGAGCGTTCGACGACGGCCCCGAGTTCCCACCGCACCTCGATCTTGTGGCGCCGTTGGTCGGGTTGGTCGGCCTGGTGGCGGCCGGCCTGGCTGCCGGTGATCCGGCCGCCCTGTCGGTGGCCCGGATGCTGGTGGGGGCCGTGTTCCTCGGCGCGGTGAGCGACGCCATGCTCCTCGGCCACTGGTACCTGGTGCAGCCCGGCCTGGCCCGCGGGCCGTTGATCGAACTGGTCTGGTGGACGGGTCTGGCATGGCCCTTCGAGCTGGCCGTCCTGCTGTGGCCGACCGGCATGGTTTCGGTGTTGAACGGGACCATCGCCGACGGATACAACGGCCTCCTGGGATGGTTCTGGGTGGCGTCGACGGTGGGAACGTTGGCCCTCGTGGTGGCCACCCGGGCTGCCCTGCGGGAGCGCCAGTACTCGGCGGTCATGGCGGCCACCGGGCTGTTGTACCTGGCCATCCTCACCGCCTTTGGCATGGACCTGGTGGCACGGGCTGCCCTCTCCTGAGGTGCCGCATTTCTTCTGGGGAAACGACACGACCGGTAGGATTCGCGACCTGATGACCGAAACACGCGTGTACACCCGGCAAGGCGACGACGGCACGACAGGCCTGTTGTACGGCGGGCGGGTGGCCAAGAACTCTTCGGCTCCCATGGCCTACGGCGACGTAGACGAGGCCCAGGCGGCCATCGGGCTGGCCCGGGCGGCCTCCGGCCCCGAGATGGACGCCATCCTCGTCGGCCTGGAGCGGGACCTCTGGCTGGTCATGGCCGAACTGGCCTGCAATCCCGAGAAGATCGCCCAACTGGGCGAGTCGGGATCGCGACCCACTCCGGACATGGTCACAGCGTTGGAAGAACTCATTGACGACGTGTCGGATCGGTTCGAACCGCCGACCGAGTTCGTGGCGCCCGGCGAGGACGAGGTGTCGGCCCGACTCGACGTGGCCCGCACGGTGTGCCGCCGTGCCGAACGCTCGGCCCTGTCGGCCAGCGTCGAGGGGTCGTCGGTAGTGCCGTACCTCAACCGCCTCTCCGACCTCCTGTGGACTCTGGCCCGGTGGCACGAGGCCGACAGCGCGGCGGGCGGTTCGCTCACTGTCCGCTCCATTGAAGGCCGTTCGATTGAGGGTCGCTCCACGCCCGACTGATACTCGTCCCGATCCGATTCCCCGAGGAAGACCATGACCGTCACGTTCACGCCCCCCCAGTTCTCCACGGCCCGTCGCGCCCCCGCTCGGGCCGAGGTGGTGGCCCACGGAATAACCATCGAACGGCTGGCCGATGGAGACCCGCTACCGTCCGGCCTCGATCGAGCGGACCTGGGTCGTCTCGGTTTCGAGGCCAAGGCCGGGCAGGTCCAGGTCGTGCCGTCCGACGGCCGCCTAGTAGCTGCCGTGGGCCTCGGCGTCACCGACGAACTGGGCACGAACGGGCTCCGACGGGCAGCTGCCGCGCTGGGTCGTGCCGCACGGACTCGTCGATCACTGGCCACCGACCTGGCGTCGGTGGTGGCCACCACTGGCGAGCTGACCGAGGCTGACGGCGTTGCCGCGGTGGTCGAGGGCCTGACCTTGGCCCTTTACCGGTTCGGCTACCGATCGGCCGACGACAAGGGACCGGTATCGGATCGACTCGCCCGGGTGTCACTCGTGGGAAGCACTGCGGCGGGCGTGAAGACGTCGATAGAACAGGCCGAAGCGGTTGTCGG
>DPMC01000092.1 GCA_003541675.1 Acidimicrobiaceae bacterium
CGAGTTGATCCACGTGTAGGGATGGTCGAAGGTCCAGTACTGGCTGGCCCACATCTGGTGCTGACCCACGCCGGAGGTCACGATGGTGTCGTCCGGGGTGGCGTCACGGAGGCGCTCGATGACGTACTGGGGCTTCAGCGGCTCACCGGGAGCCCACGGCTCGTAGGCCAGCGGGTAGCGCTCCTGCCAGCCGCTGATCCGCGACCTCCAGGCCGACCGATCGGCGTCGCCGGCACCGTTGCCCGACAATTCGTCGACCAGTGCCTCGATGGCCACCCGGACATCGCCCTGGATGGCCACGTCGGGCCGGCGCACCTTGCCCAGCTCAGCGGGATCGATGTCGACGTGGATGATCTTCGCCTCGGGGGCAAACCCGTCGAGCTTTCCGGTCACCCGGTCGTCGAACCGGGCGCCGAGGGTAATGAGCAGATCGGACTCCTGCATGGCGGTGACCGCCGTGTAGTTCCCGTGCATGCCCGGCATGCCTAGACACAGTTCATGGCTGTCCGGGAATGCACCTCGAGCCATGAGCGTGGTGACCACGCTGATGCCAGTCAACTCAGCCAGGGCGCGCAACGCATCGGCGGCTCGCGCCTTGAGGATTCCACCACCCACGTAGAGCACCGGGCGCTCGGCAACCCGGATCAGGCCCGCGGCCGCCGCAATGAGGTCGACGTCGACCGCGGTCTGCGGTTGGTAGCCAGGCAGGTCCATCTCGACGTCGTCATGCCACGTCATAGCCGATCGGGGGTTGACGGGGTCGACGATGTCCTTGGGAATGTCGACCAGCACCGGACCCGGCCGACCCGTGGTGGCGATGTGGAACGCCTCCTTGATGGTCCGCGGGATGTCCTGAGCCTCGGTGACCAAGAAGTTGTGCTTGGTGATCGATTGCGTGATTCCCGTCGTGTCGCACTCCTGGAAAGCATCGGTGCCGATCGCCGCGTACGGGACCTGGCCGGTGACCACGACCATGGGCACCGAATCAAGGTAGGCGTCACACAGCGGCGTGACGATGTTGGTGGCCGCGGGGCCGCTGGTCACCATGGCCACACCCGGGCGCCCCGTGGCATGGGCATAGCCCTCGGCCATGTGGCCGGCGCCCTGCTCGTGTCGGACTAGAACGTGGCGGATAGACGAGTCGATGATCGGGTCGTAGACCGGGAGAATCGCCCCTCCTGGCAGGCCGAACATGACATCCACGCCCTCTTCCTCGAGGGCACGGATGAGGGCTCTACCGCCGTCCATTTCTTCTGTGGCCATGTCGAACTCGGATCTGGGGGAAAGGCTGCCTGGTCTGGTATCTCAACTGGTTTATGAACTGGGCTGAAAAGTGGAAACGACCTCCCGCTGTGGGAGGTCGAGGCACGCAACCGTTTGGGACCCACCGTGTGCGGGCGGGGCGCGTGCCTACGGCAGTACGACTACCCGGATGCGGGCAAAGGAAGTGGAGTCGATCTGCATGATTAGCAATTATGCGCTGGTGGCACCTCGGACCACAACCTCAGGCGTGGGAGACTTGACTCATGCGAACCGGGGTTCAGCCGGGGTCCTTCGATCCTCCGACCCTGGCCCATCTAGCCATCGCTCATGCCGCGTTGCGCCACCATCGGCTCGACCGGGTCATTTGGACGGTGTCACGACACCCGCTCGGCAAGGACGACGGGCGGACCGACGTGGACGATCGCCTGACCGTGCTTCATTCAGCAATCGCCGACCATCGGTGGCTGGCCGCCGAGGCGACCGACGCCCGCCTGGTGGCCGACATCGCCGACGGCTACGACGTGGTCATCATGGGTGCCGACAAGTGGCACCAGCTCCATGACCCCACCTTCTATGGCGAACCAGGAACTGAGTCGGCGGCGGCGATGGATCGCGCCCTCGAACGCCTCCCGACCTGCGCGGTGGCCCCGCGGGACGGATTGACGGTCCCACCGGAGGTGACGCTTTCGGTCCCCCGCTGGGTGGCTCGCCAGTCATCTAGCGATGCGGTGGCCGGCGCCCCGTGGATGGCCCTGTCGGCCGCCCGACACTCCGGGCTGTGGTTGGAGATCCGGTAACCGGCGGTCCGGCAGCCGGAAATCACGCCTGGGTGACGGCGCCCTTCTCGGCCCCCTGGGCAAGTGCGGCGTACTTGGCCAGGAACCCCGACGTGTAGCGGGGTTCGAACGGCTTCAGGTTGGCCCGACGCTTCGCCAGCGTGGCGTCATCGACCATCAGGTCCATGGTGTGGGCCACCACGTCGATGACGATTCGATCACCCTCGGCCACGAGGGCGATTGGACCACCGTCAACGGCTTCCGGTGCAACGTGACCCACACAGAATCCGTGGGTGCCGCCG
Organism: Acidimicrobiaceae bacterium; assembly: GCA_003541675.1. GTDB lineage: Bacteria > Actinomycetota > Acidimicrobiia > Acidimicrobiales > MedAcidi-G1 > UBA9410. Next base: position 2,342 of record DPMC01000092.1, read on the forward strand.
GAGAACCGGCCGTCCGTGATGAGCGCCGCGTCGCCGCCCCGTCCGGCACCCTTCATGGCCCCGGTGATGGCCAGCATCTCGCGCATTCCCGGACCACCCTTGGGACCCTCGTAGCGGATGACCACCACGTCACCGCCCTCGATGCGGTCGTCCAGAACGGCGGCCATGGCCGCATCCTCACCGTCGAACACCCGGGCCCGACCGTCGAAGCGGTCGAAGTCGAGTCCGGCCACCTTGACCACCGACCCCTTCGGAGCCAACGACCCGCGAAGGATGGCCAGGCCACCCAGTGCATTGATCGGATCGCCGAAAGCGTGGATCACGTCACCATCGGGGGCCGGGACGTCAAGCATGGCCAGGTTCTCGGCCACCGTCTTCCCGGTGACAGTGATCTCGTCGGCGTGAAGCAGGCCCTCGTCGTGAAGCATCTGCATGACCACCGGAACCCCACCGATCCGATCGATATCGACCATGTGGTACTTCCCGTGGGGCTTCGTATCTGCCAGGTGGGGAACCTTGGCGGCCACCCGGTTGAAGTCCTCGAGTTCGAGCTCGACACCGGCCTCGAAGGCGATGGCCATGAGGTGGAGTACGGCGTTCGTCGAGCCGCCGAGAGCCATCACCACGGCGATGGCGTTCTCAAAGGCAGCCCGGGTCATGATCTGGCGGGGTCGAATGCCCTCTCGCAGCAGGTTCATCACAGCGTGGCCGCTGGCGAACGCCACGTCGGCCCGACGCTTGTCAACCGCGGCGGCCGAGGCCGATCCGGGCAGCGACATGCCGATGGCCTCACCGACCGAGGCCATGGTGTTGGCAGTGAACATCCCCGCGCAGCTTCCAATGGTCGGACACGCCTCGCGCTCGATGGCCAGCAGTTCAGCATCGTCGATGCTCCCCACTGCGTGGGCCCCCACGGCCTCGAACACGCTCACGATGTCCAGCTTGGAACCGTCGGTGTGTTCGCCGGGCATGATCGAACCGCCGTACACGAACACCGACGGCAGGTTGATCCGGGCTGCTGCCATGAGCATCCCCGGGAGCGACTTGTCACAGCCGGCGAAGCTCACAAAGGCGTCGAGGCGCTCGGCGTGCATCACGGCCTCTACCGAGTCGGCGATGATCTCACGACTCACCAGGCTGGCCCGCATGCCCTCGTGGCCCATTGAGATGCCGTCGGACACGGCGATGGTGTTGAACTCCAGCGGGAAGCCCCCGGCTTCGGAGACCCCCTCCTTGCACCGTTTGGCCAGTGCGTCCAGCGGAATGTTGCAGGGAGTCACCTCGTTCCACGACGAGGCCACGCCTACTTGGGCCTTGGAGAAGTCGTCCTCGTTCATCCCGACCGCCCGGAGCATGGCCCGCGCGGGCGCCCGGTTCGGACCGTCAGTGACCTCATGGCTTCGGGGCTTCATCCCCCCGTGGGTGGCATCCGTCATGGGTATGCAGGCTAGGCGCCACCTGCCACGGTCGTAGTCTCCGCTGATGTTCTCCACACGCCTCTCGGCCGACGGCCGGGAACTCCTCGCCCTGGCCGTTCCGGCCCTCGGGGCACTGATCGCCGAACCCCTTTACGTGCTGGCCGATACGGCCGTGGTGGGCCGTCTGGGAACCGCTCCTCTGGCCGGCCTCGGCGTGGCGTCCGGCGCCCTACTGTTCGGCTACGGACTGTGTGTCTTCCTCGCCTACGGGACCACGGCGGCGGTGGCCCGTCTGACCGGCGCCGGAGAGAGTCGGCGGGCAGCCGATCAGGCCATCCAGGGCCTGTGGCTGGCCCTGGTCCTCGGTGTGGTGCTGGCCATTGTGGGAACTCTGTTGACCGACGCCATCGTGTCCGGGCTGGGCGCCTCGGGCGACGTGGCCGAACAGGCCTCCATCTACCTGAGTACCAGCCTGCTGGGTGCCCCGGCGATGCTCCTGATGATGGCCGGGGTGGGCTACCTCCGTGGCCTCAAGGACACCGTGCGTCCCCTGCAGGTCGCCGTGGGTACCGCCCTACTCAACCTGGTCCTCGAGCTGGTCCTCATCTTCGGCCTGGATCGGGGCATCGGCGCCTCGGCGGCCGCCACCGTGGTCGCCCAGTGGGTGGGGGCCGCCTGCTACCTAACCTGGATCGGACGGGACGTCCGTAGACGCCACGCGTCACTGGCACCCCGGTTGGGATCTATCGGCCGACTCCTCACCGTCAGTGCACAGTTGCTGGTGCGAAACCTCTCGCTCACCGGGACGTTCCTGATCGGCACCTCGGTGGCCACCCGGATCGGCCGGGTCGACGTGGCCGCCCACCAGGTGGCTTTCCAGGTGTGGATGGTCACCGCGCTGACGATGGACGCTGTGGCCATTGCCGCCCAGGCCATGGTCGGCGAACGCCTCGGCGCGGGGGACGTGGCCCGCGCCATCTCGATCGGACGCCGGGTGATTGCCTGGTCGGTGGGCATGGGCATAGTCCTCGGTGTTGTCCTGCTGGCCGTCCGGACACCGGTGGCGGGCATCTTCTCCGAGGATCCTGCTGTGGTGGCCTTAGCCGGATTCCTGCTGGTCCACGTGGCCTTCATGGCGCCGCTCGGAGGCGTGGCCTTCGCCCTGGACGGTGTCCTTATCGGAGCAGGAGACCAACGGTTCATGGCTCGGGCCATGGTGGGCTCGGCGGTCGCTGCCGCCACGGTCATGGTGCTCGGGCGGCAGGCCGATCTGGGGATTGGTTGGCTCTGGGGGGCCATCTGGCTCTTCATGGCCGCCAGGTCGATCCTGCTGGGTCTCCGCTTCGTCGGCGACCGCTGGCAGGTGGTGGGCGCCGAGCGCTAACCACCGATTGGGGGCCAGTTGGCGCCCGGGTACCTACCCGTTGGCCCGGCGGGACAGCAGTTCGTTGACGACCCGACCATCGGCCTGACCGTTGGTGGCCTTCATGATCTGGCCGACGAAAAAGCCTGACTTCTTCTTGCGTTCCTTGTCGTCGCCCGAGGTGAAGGCAGCCCAGTCTTCGTCGTACTCGGCTATCAAGCCGTCCACGATGGCCTCCAGGGCACTGTCGTCCATGGCTTCGAATCCCATGCCCGCAGCCACCTCGGCCGGCTCCCCGCCGTCGGCCACCAGAACCGCCAGGACGGTCTTGGCTTGGGTGGCCGTCAGGTCGCCGCCGACCTCCATGGCCACCAGCGAAACGAACGACGCCGCGGTCAACAACCCCGACCCGTCAGCCAGGTTGTTCTCGACGTGGACCAGCACCCTGCTCGGGTCGGCCCCAGCGGCAAGGGCCTCCACGGCCAGGTCGTCCATTCCCCGCTCGACGGTCAACGATGCAGTGGCCGTGTCCACGCCGGCCGCGTCAGCTAGGCGGTGGCGACGCTCCCGGGGCAGTAGGGGCAAAGCGGAACGCACCGATTCGATCCACTCGGCGGACGGGTCCAGGGGCACCAGATCGGGCTCCGGGAAGTACCGGTAGTCGTATGCCTCCTCCTTGGAGCGGAGTTTGTGGGTGCGACCCTCGTCTTCGTTCCAGTGGCGGGTCTGCTGCTCGACTCTGTCACCGGAGGTGATGAGGTCAACCTGACGGCGAGACTCGTAGACGATTGCCCGTCCCAGCGAGCGCAGCGAGTTGATGTTCTTCACCTCGCAGCGGGTTCCCAAATCGGGGTCGCCCATGGGTCGGACCGACACGTTGCAGTCCACCCGCATCGATCCCTCCTCCATCTTTCCGTCCGACGCGCCGATGGCCACCAGAATCGACCGCAGCTCGCTGACGTAGGCCCGTGCGTCTTCAGCTGACCGCAGGTCGGGAGCTCCCACGATCTCAATGAGTGGAACGCCAGCCCGGTTGTAGTCGACCAGCGAGTAACCGGCCTCGTGGATCCGACCGCCACCACCCACGTGCGTGCTCTTGCCAGTGTCCTCCTCTAGGTGTGCCCGCTCGATGCCCACCTGGCGGCCATCGGCCAACTCCAGCCAGCCCTCCTCGTTGATGGGCAGATCGAACTGGGAAATCTGGAAATCCTTCGGCATGTCCGGGTAGAAGTAGTTCTTTCGGGCAAACACCGAACGCTGCACACGACAGTGCAAAGCCAGGCCGACCCGAATGGCCAGTTCCACCGCCTGCTCGTTGAGCACGGGTAGCGAGCCCGGCAGGCCCAGCGACACCGGATCGATGTTGGTGTTGGGCTCGCCGCCGAACTGGTTTGGGGCATCGCAGAACAGTTTGGTGGCCGTTGCCAGTTCAGCGTGGACCTCCAGACCGATCACCGTCTCCCACCCGGGGACGATCTCAGTGGCTGCGTCGTCGCTCATGCGGTCGCTCCACCGGTCGGCCCGGTCACGGCTCCACCCACGTCCGGGTGCCCCGGAGGGGCGGAGGCCTCAAGGACCGCTGCGGCCCGGAACATGGTCGGCTCGCCGGTTGCCGGTGCCAGCACCTGCACGCCTATCGGCATGCCGTCGTCGCCGACGCCGAAGGGCACCGACATCGAGGGATGTCCGGCCAGGTTCGACGGGATGGTGCACACGTCGTTGAGGTACATGGTCATGGGATCAGCCGTCTTCTCGCCGATCGGGAAGGCCGTGGTGGGCGCCGTCGGGCTGAGCAGCAGGTCGAACTCCTCGTAGGCCCGGGTGAAGTCGTCCGCGAGCAGCGTTCGGACCTTCTGCGACTTGCCGTAGTAGGCGTCGTAGTACCCGGCCGACAGGGCGTAGGTGCCAAGCATGATCCGACGCTTCACCTCGTCGCCGAATCCGGCGGTGCGGGTAGCGGCGTGCATGTCTCCTGAGGTGGCGGCGTCAACCCGGAGGCCGAACCGCACGCCGTCGTATCGGGCCAGGTTCGATGAAGCCTCGGCGGGTGCCACGACGTAGTACGCCGACAGGCCGTACACCGTCGACGGAACCGAGGTGGTGGCCACCGTGGCCCCGGCCGCCTCCAACGCGGCGGCCGCCTCGTGCAGGCGGGCCCGGACATCGCCGGCAATGCCCTCGAGACCGTCTCCCGAGAGTTCTTCGATGACGCCGATGCGCAGGCCCTCGACACCGCGGTCCAGCACCGAACGCAGGTCGGGTGCGGGTTCGTGGATGGACGTGGAATCGCGACGGTCGTGGCCGCCGATGACCTCCAGCACGAGCGCCGAGTCGGCCACCGTGCGGGAGAACGGGCCGATCTGGTCAAGGCTGGAGGCGAAGGCCACGAGCCCATAGCGGGACACCATCCCGTACGTTGGCTTGACACCGACCACGCCACACAGCGCTGCGGGCTGGCGGATCGACCCGCCGGTGTCGCTGCCGAGGGCCAGAGGCGTGAATCCGGCGGCCACCGCGGCGGCCGATCCACCGGACGACCCGCCGGGGACCTTCGTCAGATCCAACGGATTGTGGGTCGCCCCGAACGCCGAGTTCTCCGTTGAGCTCCCCATGGCGAACTCGTCGAGGTTGGTCTTGCCGACCACCACCGCGCCGGCCGCAACGAGGCGTTCGACCACCGTGGCGTCGTAGGGCGGTCGCCATCCCTCGAGGATCCGCGACGAGCAGGTGGTGGGCACCCCGCGGGTGCACAAGTTGTCCTTCAACGCCACCGGGACGCCGGCCAATGGGCCCGGGTCCTCCCCGTTGGCCACAAGGGCATCAACGGCGTCGGCCGACGCGCGGGCCTCGTCGGCCAGCACCAGGTTGAAGGCGTGCACCTCGTCCTCCCGGGACTCGATGACCACCAAGTGCTCCTCGAGCACCGCTCTGGCCGACCGGGTGCCCGAGCGGACGTCGGCGGCCAGGTTCTGTGCCGTGGTCTCCATGGGTCTACTCACGGGGCCTCACCCAGCACCGGCGGGACGCGGAACTGCTCGTCCTCCACCGACGGCGCACAGGCCAGCACTTCGGACCGGTCGCTGGTCGCACCAACCACGTCGGGGCGCAGCACGTTTCGCAGCGGGAGCGGATGAATCATCGGCTCCACGTCGTCCAGGTCCAGGGCCTCGAGGTCGGCCGCGTGGTCCAGCACGTCGGCCAATTGGCCGGTAAAGGCCTCGAGTTCGTCATCGGTCAGCGACAGGTGGGCCAGGTTGGCCACGTGGGCCACGTCACTTCTGGAGATGCGTTCGGTCATAGGAGGAGCCTCGTCGGGGGCGATTGGACGGCGAGATGAAAGGCCGGAAGAACGATACGGCTCAGGCGGGACTGACCACGAGTGTCACCGTGGTGCTGGGCATCTCGCGCCGGCCGGCCGACGGCGTCTGGGACACCACGACCTGCAACGCACGATCCACATCGTCTCCGTCGGGTAGCCCCTCGACGACCACGCTGCGGAAGCCTGAGGCGGCCAGGCGACTCTCGGCTGCAGCCAGTGACAGGCCCTCCATGGACGGCACGGCTCGGGGCTCGGCGCCGAGCGAGACCACCACGCGGACGTCGTCGTCGACCTCGACCCG
>DPMC01000106.1 GCA_003541675.1 Acidimicrobiaceae bacterium
CCGGTCCGCCGACCTGCGGGTTGCAGCGCCGACCGAGCAGGCCAGAACCGGTGACCTGCCCCGGATCGACCTGGACTTCACCGACCAGCCGTCGATCCCCGACGCCGGGATCCGGCGGGCCAACGAGTTGATGGCGTCGGGTCGCCTGTTCCGCTACGGCGAGACCGGTGCCCGGGAATCCGACGTGGCCGGCCTCGAAGCCGAGTTCGCCGACCTGGTGGGTCGCCGGTACTGCGTGGCCTTCAACAGTTGCGGGGCGTCGCTGGCCGCGGCGCTGATGGCCGTCGGCGTCGAACCCGGTGAACCGGTGCTGATGAACGCCTTCACCCTGGCCCCGGTGCCCGGGGCGGTGGTCCACGCCGGTGGCACACCGGTGTTCGTCGGCACCACCCCTGACTACCGGATCGACCTGGACGACCTGGCGGCCGCCGCCGAGCGATCTGGGTCCCGGGTTCTGCTGTTGTCGCACATGCGCGGACACGTGCCCGACATGGATGCCCTCGGCGAGGTCACCGACGCCCTCGGCCTGGTGGTGGTGGAGGACTGCGCCCACACCATGGGGGCCGGGTGGAAGGGTCGACCTACCGGCACCTTCGGGATGGCTGGTTGCTTCTCCACCCAGACCTTCAAGCACGTGAACTCCGGCGAGGGGGGCCTGCTGGTCACTGATGACGAGGACGTGGCCGCCCGGGCGGTGCTCCTGAGCGGGTCGTACATGCTCTACGCCCAGCACGGAGCGGCACCCGAGGCCGAGGTGCTGGAGCGTCACCGGTTGACCACGCCGAACCTGTCGATGCGCATGTCGGCGCTGGCCGCCGCGGTGGCCCGCCCGCAGCTGGTCGAACTCCCGGCCCGGGTCGCCGTATGGTCGGCCCGCTACCGGGCATTGGCCGCCCTACTGGCCGCCGACCCCCGCGTTCGCATCCCGAACCGGCCCGCCGGCGAGGAGGCAGCGCCGTCGTCCATCCAGTTCTCGGTCACGGGCTCCGACGGTGGACCACCGGACCAGGCGTGGATGGGGGCGTGGCTAGACGTCGCGGAGGCCCACGGCGTGCACGTGAAGTGGTTCGGCCGGGCCGAACCAGTCGGGTTCACCAGCCGCTACGACCACTGGCGCTACGCCGACGAGCAGGTCCTGCACGCCACCTCGGCGGTGCTGGCCGGCCTATGCGACCTGCGAATCCCGCTATCGATGACCGATGCCCACTGTCGGGACGTCGCCACCGTCATCCGGGCGGCCATGGACGCCACGCCACCCGGGCCGGCGTAGCCCTCCGGAGGTTCAGCCGCCGAGCGTCTCGAGCATGGCGGCCATCCGGTCCCTGACCGCCTCGACGGCCTTCATGGGCCGCAGCATGACCTTGAACTCCACGATCCGACCGTCGTCGTCGCAGGTGATGATGTCGACACCGTTGACGGAGATGCCGCCCATGGTCGTCTCGAACTCCAGGACGGCATGGTTCCCGTCCAGAACGTGTCGGGTGTAGCGGAACCCCGCTGCCCCGCCATCCTCAGATCCCTCCCCGATGGCACCCCCCGGGGAGTCACCGGGGAACACCTGGGAGGCGGCGGTCAGGTACAACTTCGTGAGTTCCCGACCCTCCTGGGGGCGGAACAGCACCGGGGACCAGAAGACGCAGTCCTCGTGGAGCAGGTCGTCCAGGTCGCCGTCACCACCCAGCAGCTCGTGCCAACGGTCGATCGTGGTCCGGATCACGGGATCGCCTCCTTTGTCGGTCGGATCTCGTCGAAGGTATCCATGTCGCGCAGTGTCGGGAACAGGTGCCACCACACGACCACCACCACCAGGGTGGCCGCGCCACCGAACACCACTGCCCCTACCAGGCCCATGAACGCCGCGGTTAGCCCCGACTCGGCGGCCCCCAACTCGTTGGAGGCCCCGATGAACACGTTCTCCACGGCCAGCACCCGGCCTCGCATGTCCTCCGGGGTGGCGAGGGGTACCAGCGTCAGGCGGATGAACATCGACACGGCATCGGCTGCCGACAGCAACACGATGGCCGTGAAGGCCAAAGCGAAGCTGCGGGTCAACCCCAGCCCGATGGTGCCCAGGCCGAACAGGGCCACCACCCAAAGGAGGATTCGACCCAGCCGGTGCTGGAGCGGCCGGATCGAAAGGGTCACGGCCACCACGCCGGCCCCAATGCCCACAGCGGCCCGCAACCAACCGAGGCCCACCGCTCCGACGCCGAGACGGTCCTCGGCGATGGCCGGGAGTAGGGCCACCGCTCCGCCGAAAAGGACGGCGAACAGGTCCAGGCCCATGGCGCCGAAAAGGATCGGGCTGCGGCGGATGAACCGGAGGCCCTCGAAGGCGTCGTAAATCGCCTGGCGGGCTCCGGAGGAGGCGAGCCGTCGTACACCCGACGAAGGGACGAACACCACGATGGCCACCACGGCGCTCATGGCGATGGCCGCCAGCAGGTAGGGAAGCGACTCGTCGGCCACGAAGGCGAAGCCGAAGACGATCGGACCGACGATCAGTCCGCCCTGGAAGCCCACGGTCTTGAGAGCCACCACCCGGGCCACCGCCTCCGGTGGGCTCAGGTCGATCGGCAGTGCCCGTCCGGCCGGTGACGCGAAGGCCCGGCACAGGCCGAAGAGCAGGATGATGCCGAAGATGGGGACGACTGACGTCGGTGCGGACCGGGCGTAGAGGAACAGCAGCATCGACGCCACCACCTCGCCGGCGATGGCCACGCCGAACACCAACCGACGGTCGAACCTGTCGGCGGCTGCACCGGTGAACGGGGCCAGCAGGGCAACTGGAAGGAACTCGGCCAACCCGAGCAGACCCAGGTGGAGTTCGTTGCCCGTCAGGTCGTACACCTGCTTGCCCACGATGGTGAGCTGCCCAACCACCGCGAAGGAGTTGAGGAAGAAAGTGAAGATCAGCGCCTTCACCCGGAACGGGATCCGGACCGCCTCGGGTGTCGTCATCGACAGAGCGTGCCAGTTCGGTGTCGTTCAGCCCGAAGTGGCCCGCCGGGACGTTCCAACGGTCATCGCTCGTCGTATCGGCTGGCGAAGGACGGGGTTCGTCCGGCCTGCGGGGGGATGCCCGGCTCGCCGGTGTACTGCCGGGTCTCGGGAACCACCGGTCGGGGTGGGTCGGCGGCCAGCCAGAGCCGCAGCAGGTGCCGTCGGTGCTCGGGGGAGTCGGTGAAAGCCGTCCGGGCGTGGAACACCGTGTAGTTGTTGGCCACCACGGCCTCGCCGGCAGCCATCGTGAAGTCCAGAACCAGGTCGGCCCGGTTGGTGGTGGCGTGCAGCAGGTCGAGGGCCTCGTGATCGATGTCGGTCAACTCGATGGTTGGGTCCTCGTCGGCAGCGATCTGGACGTACTCGGGGACGTAGCGGCCGCTGACCATCCCCTCACACTGGCTGAAAATCGGTAGGTGGTGGGGGGTGACCGGGTCGTCGTCAGGCCCCTCTTCGCCGAAGCGGTGGTAGCGAAAACCCCGGGCCAGGACGGCCAGCAGGTCGGGCCGCACCCGCCGGATCTCGTCGAAGACGGCCAGCGAGCTCACGAACCGACT
>DPMC01000197.1 GCA_003541675.1 Acidimicrobiaceae bacterium
AAGTCGTCCCCGGTCTCACCGGGGAACCCCACGATGAGGTCCGTGGTTACCGCCAGGTCGTCGATCCCCATCCGGGCTGCTTCGAGGCGTTCGAGGTACCGCTCGGCCGTATAGCCGCGGTGCATGGCCGACAGGATTCGATCACTGCCCGACTGGAGGGGCAGGTGGAGGTGCTCGCATACCTCCGGGGTGTCGGCCATGGCGGAGATCGTCTCGGGACGGAGGTCCTTGGGGTGTGGGCTGGTGAACCGGACCCGGCGGATCCCCTCAACAGCACCACTGGCCACCAACAGGTCGGCAAAGAGCGGTCTGGCCCGACGGGTCGGGTCGGCCGTCCAAACCGCTCCCGCCTCGTAGGCATCGGCCGGTCCCGCATCCATGCCGCGAAGTCGCAGCGTCAGGTCACGTCCGTAGGAGTTCACGTTCTGGCCAAGCAGGGTGATCTCGCTGACCCCGTCGGCAGCCAGGGCCGCCACCTCGTCCACCATCTGCCCAAAGGGTCGGCTGATCTCGGGCCCCCGCACCGCTGGCACGATGCAGAATGCGCAGCTGTTGTCACAGCCGATCTGAATGGTCACCCAGGCCTTGTGGTCAGCGTCCCGCTGGGCCGGTAGCGCCGAGGGGAAGGAATCGGCGTCGTCGCGAGCCGTCTCCTCAAGGATCTCTATCACCGGGCCGTGACCACGCGCCTCGGCCAGAAGTTCGACCGCCCGGTGGACGTTGTGGGTACCGAAAACGACATCGACGTGTCCAGCCCGCTGCTGGATGAGGTCGCGGTCCTTCTGGGCCAGACAACCTCCCACCGCCACCTGGACGTCGGGCCGTTCGGTCTTCAGAGCTTTTAGGTTGCCGAGGGCGCCGTAGAGCTTGTTGTCGGCGTTCTCCCGGATACAGCAGGTATTTAGAACGATGACGTCTGCCTCAGCCTCCGACTCGGCGGGGACCATCCCGTCGGCCTCGAGAAGACCGGCGATCCGTTCGCTGTCGTGCTCGTTCATCTGACACCCGTAGGTACGCACGGCGTAGGACCGCACGACGGTCTGCTCGTTCGGGGATGTCACGGAAGAAAGGCTACGGCCCCGACACCATCCCCAGCCCGCCGAAGCGGAGAGACGTTGCCGAGGCCGACGGGCCAGCGACTTGTCAGCCCTTCAGGGAGATCAGGTGTCCAAGGAGATGGGCAGATCGTCGACCTCGGAGAACTCCTCGTCGCCAGGAGCCACCGCATCGGCTCTCATTTCGGCAACCTCAAGCTCCTCGGGCTCCGCTGGCTGGACCTCCCGCCAGACACGGTCTGTGATCTCGACCATGACCTCGGGGTTGTCGAGCAGGAACTTCTTGGCGTTCTCCCGGCCTTGGCCGAGCTGTTCGCCCTCGTACGTGTACCAGGCACCCGACTTCTTGACGATGCCCAAGTCAACTGCCAGATCAACCACCGAGCCCTCGCGGCTGATGCCCTTCCCGTACATGATGTCAAACTCGGCCTGGCGGAACGGCGGGGCGCACTTGTTCTTGACGACCTTCACCCGGGTGCGGTTGCCCACTACCTCGACACCGTCCTTGATCGCCTCGATACGGCGGATGTCGAGACGGACCGACGAGTAGAACTTCAAGGCCCGTCCACCCGGCGTGGTCTCCGGCGAGCCGAACATCACGCCGATCTTTTCCCGCAACTGGTTGATGAAGATGAGGATCGTCTGGGACTTGTTGAGATTCGAGGTGAGCTTGCGAAGAGCCTGGGACATGAGCCGGGCCTGCAGGCCGACATGGGAGTCGCCCATCTCGCCCTCGATCTCAGCTCGGGGGGTCAGGGCGGCCACCGAGTCGACGACCACCACGTCGAGCGCCCCGGAGCGGACGAGCATGTCGGCGATCTCAAGAGCCTGCTCGCCGGTGTCGGGCTGGGAGATCAAAAGTTCGTCCACATCGACGCCGATGGCTCGAGCGTAGGTTGGGTCCATGGCGTGCTCGGCGTCGATGTAGGCACAGATGCCTCCATTGCGTTGGGCTTCGGCCACCACGTGGGTGGCCAGCGTGGTCTTGCCCGAGCCCTCCGGCCCGTAGATCTCGACCACCCGGCCCCGCGGAATGCCCCCGATGCCGAGAGCCAGGTCGAGGGCCAGCGCCCCGGTGGGCACTGTCTCGATCGACATGGAGCCCTTGTCGCCCATCTTCATGACGGCACCGGTGCCGAACTGCTTCTCGATCTGACCTAGGGCCATGTCGAGTGCCTTGGTGCGTTCGGATCCAGCCTCAAGTGCTCCGCCGCTCATCGTCCTGCCGTGCTTTGCCATGTGGTGTTCTCCAGTGTGTCTGTCGGCCCGGTGGCCGGTTCCAGTTGATCTGTTGTCGAGTTCGGGGTTGTTGGCGGTGAACTTAGGGATGGCCTGTGACAGCGTTTCTGAAGTTGCTCCTGAAGCGGGCTTCAGGAACGCTTCCCTTTGAATAACAGGAGTGTATTTCCGAACAGGCGTTCGATGCAAGCACTCGGCCTTTCGAACTACCGTCAGACCATGGAAACCCGCACCGGAGACCAGAGCCCCGAGCAGAAGCGGGCCGCCCACGCGGCCGCCAACCCAGATCTGGCCGAGCGGTTGGACTCCATGGCCTGGCACTGCACCCAGGAGGCGGGCACCGAGCGAGCCTTTACCGGCACCTACTGGGACGAGAAGAGGGCTGGCACCTACCGCTGTGCGGCGTGTGACGCCGCGGTGTTCGACAGTGACGCCAAGTTCGACTCGGGTTGCGGCTGGCCTAGCTTCACTGCGCCGGTGCCCGGCGGCCCCGATGGCGCTGTGGTCGACGCCCGGACCGACTCGAGCCGCGGCATGGTCCGTACCGAGACCACCTGTTCATCGTGCGGCGCCCACCTCGGTCACGTGTTCCCCGACGGCCCCGGCCCTACCGGCGACCGGTACTGCATTAACTCGGCCTGCATAACCCTCGAGGAGCGTTGACTCGACCACCGGATCATCCGCCCAACGGGAACGCGGCGATCACCTGGTAGACGGCACCCTCGGGCAACGTCCGACTTGCCATCAGGAGCACCTCATCGACCCGGAACGAAACGGTCACCGGTGATCCGACCGAGCCGGACGGGAGTTCGTCCCTGAAACGACCCAGCGTCAGGTGTCCGACAAACGGGCGATACCCCCGGGGGGCGATCTCCACCGGCTGGTCGAGATGTTCGGTGGCCGCCACCATCAGGGCCGCCAGATCGTCGCAGCCTTCGGCCGGCACCATCACCACGCCATCTCCGAGCAGAGCGGTGGCCGGACCGAGCCTCACGTCCACCGGAGCGATCTCGCCCCACGGGGCTGCGGCAAGCACCGCCGCCACCTCGCCGGGATCAGCGTCACCCAGAAACCGGAGGGTGACATGCCACTGGGCCCGTGGCAGCCAACGCAGCCGGGGCGCCTCAGGCCGAGGAAGCTGATCGAGCACGTCGGCTGCCTCGGTCGACGGCCGTACGGCCACGAAGAGGCGCACGGCGACCTAACTCGCCGAATCTGCCGGTCAGGCGTTCCGACGGGCCAGCAGGCGGATGCGGAGCGCGTCGAGAACCGTGATGACGGTGAACTGCCGGATGCGTGTCCGGTCGAACGGCCAACGGGTCCGAACCGCCTGGACTTCGCCGTCCACACAGGTGGCCATCCACACGGTGCCCGGTTCCTGGCCCTCCTGCGGGTCGGGTCCAGCCACGCCAGTCACGGCCACCGACACGTCAGCCCCCAGGCGTTCGCACGCCCCGAGCGCCATGGCCCTCACGGTCTCCTCGGATACCACCGGCCCCTCGGACACGCCCAGTAACGACCGCTTCACTTCGCCGTCGTAGGCGACAATCGACCCCATGAAGGCCCGGCTGGATCCCGGCACCTCGGTCAAGCGGGTGCCGATCATGCCTCCGGTCAGCGACTCGGCGGTGGCCAAGCGAAGCCCCTGTGCGACCAGCAGGTCCAGCACCACAGACTCCATGGTCTGGTCGTCCACACCGAACACGATCGGTCCGGCAATAGCCCGCACGCGGGCCTCGCCGTCGGCCAGTAGCGCATCCACCTCGGCGTCGGTGGCCGCCTTGGCGGTGAGCCGTACCTTGAGCCCCTCCATGCCACTGGCCAGAAAGGCAATGGTGGCCCCACCGTCACGGTCGATGCGATCGATCTCGTCGGCCAGGTCCTCGGCCAACCCCGATTCAGACCGCCCCCAGGTACGAAGAGTGCGCGATCGTATGACGCTCGAGATGCCAGCCCGCCGCTTGAGGTCCGGGAGGATGGTGCCCTCCACCATCTGGTGCATCTCCCACGGCACACCGGGCACCGCGTACATGACCTTTGGACTGTCGTCACCATCGCCATCGGCGTCACCGGAAGAGGGGGTGCCCACCGGGCAGACCAGTCCCGGGGCCGTCCCCGGCATCTGGTCGATGGTCCGGGCCCCCACCGGTACGTCTGCCTGACGCAGGTTGTTGGCCGGCATTGGACGCCCCCGACCGCCGAACACAGCCTCGATGCGGGCCACCAACGATTCATCACGCACGAGCTCCACGCCGAGCAGTTCGGCGATCACGTCACGGGTGATGTCGTCTTGGGTGGGCCCGAGGCCACCAGTGACGATCACCGCGTCGGACCGCTCCAGAGCCTCTCCCATGGCAGCCAGCATGCGGTCCCGGTTGTCCCCCACCGAGGTGTGGCGATGGCAGTCAATGCCTGCCAGGGCCAACTGCTCGCCGATCCACGCCGAGTTCGTGTCAACGATCTGACCCAGCAGGAGTTCGGTGCCCACGGCGACGATCTCGCAACGCATGCCCTGCTCCCCTCCCCGACCCGGCCGCTCAGGCCGACTTGGCGCCCGTGGCGCTGGTGGCCCGACTGCCGTCCAGCAGATACTGCGCGCCCGTCATCAGGGTGAAAGCCACGGCCAGCCACAACAACACGCCGACCACCAGGTCGGCGTCACGCAGCGGCGGCAGCACGGCGATCAACAGGGCGGTGCCCTGCACGATGGTCTTCCACTTGGCCGACTGGCGGGCCGGCACGGCCAGGCCGCGACGAGCGAACCACAGGCGGTACATCGTGATGACGGCCTCACGGAAGGCCAGTAGAGCGACCGGGACCCAGTGGTAGCGGCCGACCATGCCCAAGCAGACGGCCACGCCAATCACCACGACCTTGTCGGCCAACGGATCCAGGAAGGCGCCCCAGCGGCTCACCGTGCCACGGCGGCGAGCCAGGATCCCGTCGAAGTAGTCGGTGGACGCTAGGACCACGCCGAGCACGAAGCCGGCCCACGTCACGCCGTCGACGTCCCGGGCGTCGAGTACGAAGGCGAACAACACCGGGGCCAGTAGCAGCCTGGCCAGGGTCACCAGGTTGGCCGGCGAGACCACGGTACGGACGTGCTTCACGCCGCCACCGGTCCGAGTGCCATGGCCTCCAGGTCGGGCCCGAGGGCTCCGGTCACCGTCACAGCCTGGAAGGTACCCACCGCAAGGTCCTCGGGCACGGACACCACACCGTCGATCTCCGGCGCCTCGCGGTGAGTGCGTCCCACGCCGGGCTCGTCAACCAGTACCTCGACGGTCCGGCCAATGAGTTCATCCCGGCGATCGGCGGTGATCCGGTCCTGGATCTCGGTCAACTCGCCGAGCCGCTCGGCCATAAGGCCGGGGTCCACCACGGCGTCCAAGTCCGCCGCGTAGGTGCCTTCCTCGGCGCTGTAGGCGAAGAATCCGCACCAGTCGACCTGAGCCTCGACCACGAAGTCGAGCAGTGCGTCGTGATCCTCCTCGGTCTCGCCGGGATAGCCGACAATGAAGTTGGACCGGAACGCCGCCTCGGGTTCACGTGCCCGTATCGCCTCGATGCGCTCCAGGAACCGTCCGCCGTCACCCCACCGACGCATGCGGCGCATGAGCGGCGACGACACGTGCTGCAACGACAGGTCGAAGTACGGCACACCGGTGACGCACACGGCGTCCACTAGGCGATCGGTGAGCTCCGACGGATACAGGTAGAGGAGTCGCACCCGGTCGACCCGGGCGGCCACCGCCTCGACGAGAGGGACAATGGCCTTGTCGCCCACGCCCTGGTCACGTCCGAAAGCCGCCAGGTCTTGGGCCACAAGGATGATCTCGCGGGCATCCAGGGCGTCAACCTCAGCCAGCACATCGTCCATGGACCGGCTCCGCTGCGGTCCACGGAATGTGGGGATGGCGCAGAATCCGCAGGCCCGATCGCAGCCCTCGGCCACCTTCACGTAGGCCCACGGCCGATCCGACGCCGGGCGGGGCAGGTTCAACAGGTCGAACAATGGGGCGGTCTCGGGCTGGATGCCGCTGGACGGCTTAGGTCCCAGCGTGACGGGCACGCCAAAGCCGGCCACCCGGTCAACCTCTGGGAGCGCCTCGGCTAGTTCGTCGCCGTACCGCTCGGCCATGCAGCCAGTAACCACTAGACGGGCACCGTCACGACGCTTGTCTGCCAGGGCCAGCACCGTGTCGATGGACTCTCGGCGGGCCTCGTCGACGAAGGCGCACGTGTTGACCACGATCAGGTCGGCCTCGCCCGCACCGTTGACGGCCTGCATCCCGTCAGCCGCCAGGGTGCCGGCCAACTTGTCGGAGTCGACCTG
>DPMC01000259.1 GCA_003541675.1 Acidimicrobiaceae bacterium
GGTTCTCCGGATCGTTCGCTGAAGTGGCTGAATGTCAGAAGAACAGTCACGACCTACGGTGAACCAGTGCATCTGAACTCACTCCGCACAGTTTTGGGTGTGTTTCTGCTTACCGCCTGCTCCTCTACCGCCTCCATTGCGCCCAGCACCACCACGACGGTTGTCTCGACGCACGTCACCGCCGAAACGACGACCACCGCCACAGAGACCACCACGACGGTTGTCTCGACGCACGTCACCGCCGAAACGACGACCACCGCCACAGAGACCACCACCACAGCCGGTGGGAACGTGTCGGTGCTCGCTGCCGACGATTCCGGCTACATCTTCGACCAGGAGCGGTTGCACACGTTCGAGTTGACACTGTCCGACGAGGCTCTTGCCCAGATCGACCGAAACCCGTCGGCCGAGGAGTGGGTGCTGGGCTCGCTCACCTTCGAGGGTGAGACCATCGACCGGGTCGGCATCCGGTACAAGGGTTCGATTGGAGCATGGGTCGGCTGCCTCTCCGACCCGGACTGGTCGGACCCGTCCGGCCACAAGGTCTGCACCAAGCTGTCGATGAAGGTCAAGGTCAACTGGGATGACTCGAACCGGGAGTTCCACGGGCTGCGGCGCCTGCAGTTCCACACCATGAACCTGGACCCGTCGCAGATGCACGAGCGCCTCGGCTACTGGCTATTTCGTGAAATGGGTGTGCCGGCCCCCCGGTCGGTCCACGCCCGACTGATCGTCAACGGCACCTACCTCGGGGTGTTCGCCCTCACCGAGCAGGTCGATGGCCGCTTCACCCGCCACAACTTCGACGACGGCACCGGCAATCTCTACAAGGAGGTGTGGCCGCTCAACTGGGACGGCGACACCATTACTAACGACTTTGAATTCGTGGAGGCGCTCAAGACCAACGAGGACGAGAACCCCTCCATCGAGTTGATCAAGAACTTCGGTTCCGAGGTGAAGGCTGCTGGGCCGGGTGAGGCGGCCGAGGTGGTCGACCGGTGGATGGATATCGACGAAGTGCTGGCCTGGGCGGTCGTCGACCGCACCATCCGCAACGACGACGGCCCCTTCCACTGGTACTGCTTCGACGGGTGCCGCCCCCACAACTACTACTGGTACGAGGACCCGACGGCCGGCACGCTGCACCTCATCCCATGGGACCTCGACAATGCCTTTCAGAACATCGTCAAGGACTCCAACCCGGTCACCCCGGTGGCCGACGCCTGGGGCGAAATCACCGCCAACTGCCTTCCATTCGGTTACGGGGATTGGGGTTTGCTGCAGCGATCAGCAGCCTGTGACCCGCTGTTCGCCGCTTGGGCCATGTTCGACGACGACTACGGACGGCTCCTCAACGAGTTCCTCGACGGACCGTTTGCCGAGGAACTCGTGACAGCCCAGATTGAAGCCTGGGCGACCCAGATCGCCGACGCCACCACCGAAGCCGCCGACATCCACGACGACGCCGTGTCGGTACGCAAGTGGGCCGGCGCTGTCAAAGAGTTGTTGGCCGCCCTTGACCATGCCCGGTCCATCGCCCGGTCGCCTCTAGACGGCCCCGACGCCTAACTTTGTTGGCGAACGACCCCGAAGACAGGTGACTGCCCCATGTCAACACCCTGGCTAATCGTCTCCGACCTGGTTGCCGTAGCGGTGTTGGTGTTCGTCCTGTACTTCCCCCGCAACGGCCGGCGCGACATGGTGGTGGCACTGCTCGGCATCAACGTCGGGTTGCTCGGCATCGCCATGACCCTGACACGCAGCACGGTGAACCTCGGCCTTGGGTTGGGCCTGTTCGGCGTGCTGTCAATTATCCGCCTGCGCTCCTCAGAACTGGGCCAGCAGGAGGTCGCCTATTACTTCACCGCCCTTGCCCTTGGTCTACTGGGTGGCATGCCGATCGACCCGGCATGGGCAACCCCAACTCTTATGGGAGCGGCTCTGGTCGCCGTCTACGTCGGTGATCATCCGAGGCTCTACGAAAGGAACCGCAACCAGACTGTCACCCTCGACCGGGCCCACACCGACGAGACCGAGTTGATTACCCGCCTCGAGTCCATGCTGGGCGGCACCGTGGTGCGGCTGAAGGTACGCCGCATCGATCTGGTGAACGACAGCACCATCGTTGACGTGCGCTACCGGATGAACGGCGGCTGACCGGCCATGATCGACGATCTGCCGTCGGTTTCGCTGGCGGAGATCGGAAATATCGCCGGCCTCCAGACCCGCCGCGACCGCAAGTACGTGGTAGCGCCGACGCTCGTGGATCAGCTGGTCAGCGAACTGTGGCCAGAGGTACTGGCCCTAGAGATCGACGGGCAGCGCGACTTCGGCTACGAGTCGCTCTACTTCGATACCCCGGATCTGGTGTCCTACCGTGCGGCCGCCCATCGCCGTCGACGCCGGTTCAAGGTGCGCCACCGCCACTACGTCGACGCCGGCTCAGCGATGCTGGAGGTCAAGGTCCGGACAGGACGAGGTCGCAACGCCAAACTGCGACTGCCGGCCGACAGCGCCGGGGCGAATCTGTTCTCGGCCGCCGGCCGGGTGTTCGTTGACGGCGTGGTCGGTGCCGGCACCGCTGAGAGGCTCGTCCCCATTTTGACCACCCGGTACCGGCGCTCCACCCTCGTCGACCTCGACGGCCCCTCCCGCCTCACCATTGACCGGGCCGTCACTTGCATCGACCGGGACGATTCCACCGCATCGGTGGTCGGTGTGGTGCTCGAAACCAAGACCGCTGGGCCGCCTAGCCGGTTCGACCGCTGGCTTTGGGCACAGGGCCACCGGCCGATCCGGCTTTCCAAGTACTGCACCGGGCTGGCCGCCCTGCGCCCCAACCTCCCTGCCAACAAATGGCACCGAACCCTGAACCAGCACGTGAGCTGAGCGCACTGGATTTACTGCTCATCGCTCTTCATGCTCACTCCGAGCGGTCAGGCCAAATGGGATAGAAACAGCACTTTGCTGGGACAGACACCGGCCCCACAGCCCAGAAACCCTTCACATACTGGGCAAACACAAACCTACCGAGACCCCATCAAACGAGGAGGTCCGGTCCAGAGCGGGGTCTTGGTCGCGTCTGGTGGTCAGTGGCGATGCGTCGGCCTCTGCGATCATGTCGACCCAGGCCGTCAGCCGTGGACCGACATGGACGAATCGGCGTTGATCTCCCGATTGCGGCTGTAGAAGCCGATGTCGATCTCCCAACCGGTGTAACGACCGGTCATGACCACCGGTGAGGCGTCGTGGTCGTGTCCGGATTCGACGGCGGCGATTAGCTCGGACATGAGCTGGCCGACGGCTCCGGCGTTCTTGTACTGGTTCCCGCTGGAGCCGATGGCTACGTAGAAACCGTTTAGGTCGGTGCGGTCGTAGATGGGTAGCCAGTCATCGGACACGTCGTAGAGGTCGACTACGCCCCGCTTCTCATGGGGCACCCCGAGGTTGGGCATGCGGCGGTTGGCCCGCAGCACTTGGGCCTCCCACTGTTCCTGGCTGAGGCTGGTGTCGTAGTCGTCGGGGTCGACGAACTCCCGGGGGTCACACGTCGGATCGACGCTGCCGATCAACACGTTGTTGCCTGTCTCGGGTCGGAAGTAAAAGCCGGTGTCGTCGTCGGCGCCCACCATGCCGTCGGCCATGAAGTCAAAGCCCTGTGGCGCTGGTACGTGGTGGACCTCGTGGCGCAACGCCCGGGTCTTGATGTTCATCGAGTCGTGAACGCCGGCCATTCGGTTTATGACCGCACTGTGGGGGCCGGCCACGTTGACGACAATCGGGGCCGCTACCCGGCGACCGTCGGCCAGCGTCACGCCGGAGACCCGATCCTCGGCCCGGTTCACTGAGATGACCTCGGCGTTGAACCAGAACTCCCCGCCCGCCGCCTCGGCGGCACGTTGCAGGTTGTGGCAAGACAGCTGGGGATCGCTCACGTACCCGGAGTCCGGCGAGAACAACGCCCCGATAACGGTTCCGTGCGCGTCGTCCCAGAAGTGGGGGTCGTCAGGTCGTTTGGGCGGGCCGTAGAGGCCGTGATCGAGCACCGGCATCCGTTGGGTGAGGTCGTCGAGCGTCCACTCCTCAAAGGGGATGCCCAGTTGTTCCCACAGTGCCCGAACGGTCGCCGAGTGGTCGTCTCCGCCTACCAGCAGGTTGAACTGGCCGCACCGGTTGAAGGTGATGAGCCCGAGTTCATCGTCGGTGCCGATGTAGGCGGGCCAGTCGGTCCAGTAGTGCATGGCCTCCCAGGC
>DPMC01000025.1 GCA_003541675.1 Acidimicrobiaceae bacterium
CCGCCTTTTGAAGCGATTCACGCGATACCGGAGCGCAAACCACTCGTGCTCCGAGGAGCAAGTCGGCGTAACGGAACGTCTTCGGATTCATGAGTTCGATCACGACCGGGTTCTTCGGGTGGGAACGGCGGACTGAACGACAGGCGTTTCGTCGAGCTTCTGTGACCTCGCGAAATGAAAAAACCAGGACGTCGCTAGGCCGAATCCGCTCATCGCCGTCAGCCAAGACGTCATCGTCCTGGCACTCATAATCCACAACCTCAAAGCCCGACGCAGCCAAATGGTCCATGAGGGTGTCCCGTAGGGCATCATCAACTCCAATAACGACGGCACGGGGTTTGTCGGCAACCTTGGCAAACGAGTTGCCATCGCCGCAATCCTCAATAGGGATATCGGTGGTGGGGTCCATGGGGTAATCCTCGGACCGAGACAGTCACCGCCAACAGGGACCATTGTCACCTCCTCGAGATTCGGGACCTTGGTCCCGGTCCAGCGTCGGGGCGAATGCGATCTACCCGTCCTACGCTCGAGCCATGGAGCGAAGGACGTGGGACCCGACATTTGGAGTCTCGGTCGAGGAAGTCTGGGACTCCTCTCCGGACGCTCTCGTCGTCGTCGAACGCGGTGGACGGATCCTGGCCGCCAACCAGGCGGCCTATCTGTTGTTTGGGCACCCCGCCAAGACCCTTGTCGGGCGCTCGGTCGAGGACCTAATCCCCGAGGACCTCCGTAAGGTTCACGCCCACCACCGAACCTCGTTCGAGAATGATCCACTAGCTCGCCCGATGGGCACCGGCCTCCGCCTTCAAGGCCGACGGGCCGACGACACAGCCTTTCCAATACACGTGAGTCTGGCGCCATTGGATGGTGGTGAGCGCACGTTGGCCGCCGTGCGGGATATGTCGGCTTGGGTGGAGGCTGAGGAGCGTCTCCAGCACGCCGAACGGTCCCGTGATTTGGCCGAGGACCACGAACGCATCGCCCGCGAGCTCCATGACACGGTCATCCAAGAGCTCTTTGCTGCCGGAATCGGGCTCCAGGCTTTGCAAGCCACCTACTCGCAGCCCGAGCGGCTCGCCGAGGTGGTGGCTGCCCTTGACGGGACGATCCGCACTATCCGAACGGTCATCTTCGACCTGTCCTCGCCGGTCCATGCAAGATCAGGTCTTCGCTCACAAGTTGAGGCCCTAGTCGCCGATGTAGTGCGCACCCTGGGAATCGAGCCACGGTGCCACTTTCGCGGACCGCTCGACACCGGGGTCCCTGACGAACTGGTCGAAGAGGCCTTGGCCGTGGTGCGGGAGAGCTTGACCAACGTGGCCCGTCATGCCGAGGCGACAACGGTCGACCTGCGAATCGATGTCTCCGACCGGCTCACCATCGAAGTGGTTGACGATGGGACGGGGATCGCCGACGAGCCACCCCGACGCAGTGGCCTCGCGAACCTTGAGGATCGAGCGTCTCGCCACGCGGGGACCTTTAGCGCCTGCCGGAACCCGATTGGGGGAACAACTATCGAGTGGTCGGTGCCAATGCGGTCCGACGGATCTTGATCCGCTCTTTATTGGTGCCGCCGGTCAACTTGTTGACCGTCGGCGCTCGTCCAACCGGGCAGCGAATGCCGCGGCTTCGGTCCGGCGCGACATCCCCAACTTCCGTAGCAAGTTGGTGACGTAGTTCTTGACTGTCTTTTCTGCGAGGTACATGCGATCCGCGATCTCGCGGTTGGATAGTCCGTCGCCAATCAAGTCGAAGATGCGCCGTTCTTGCGGTGAGAGTTCCTCGACGGCTGCCTCGCCGCTCTCGCGGAGCCGCCGCAAGGCCAGTCGGGTGGTGCCGGGGGCAAGAAGACGCCTTCCCTTTCCGACCAGTCGGATCGCGGTGAGAAGCTCATCTCCCTGGACTCGTTTGAGGACGTAACCGGCAGCTCCGGCAAGGCTGGCCTCGACGAGGGCTTGGTCGTCCTCAAACGACGTGAGGATCAGGCAGGCAACCTTGGGGTGTGCGGAGCGGATGTCGCGGCATACCTCGACGCCGTTGCCGTCTCCAAGGCGTACGTCGAGAACGGATACGTCCGGTCTCGTCGCAGCGATGGCGTCGAGCGTGCCGGCGGCCGAACTGGACGTACCGACCACCTCGAGGTCATCCTCGGCGTCGATCAACGCAGTCAGGCCCCGGCGGACGACGTCGTGGTCGTCAACGAGGAAGATGCGGAGGCTCACGCTTTCGACTTATCACGTTCGGCCCGTTCATGTCGGGCTTCGTGGATCCCGTTACCAATTACCCCGCCAGCAAGGACCGAGACCCAGATACCTGAAAGGCCACCAAGGGCCAAGGCGCTCACCACCCCAGCTTCGGGGGCAACGAGCCAGGTCACCAAAGCAAAGAACCCGGTGATGAAGACGGCGGAGCCGAGGGTGGCAACCACGACGGTCCGGAGGAGCCGTTCGCCGTCAGCATCGACGAGACGTGTTTCGGTTCGGTGGCCCGACAGGAGGTGGTGTGCGGTGTTCATGTCGACTCCAGGACCTTCATACCGACGCCGTGCAGTGGGTCGGTGTCTCCATAGATGGGTCGTCGTACCCCGTATGCCACAACATCGTCGCCCTCGAGCCGCAGGAGGATACGCGATAGGTGCTGGGTGGCTTGGTTGAACGACGGAATCCCATCAGCTGCGACATCGAAGGTAATGAACTGGCATGGGCAGAAGTCCAGGGTGGCCATGTCAACCCGGTACTCGTCAAGTGGGCAGCCAGTGTGAGGACAGATCGAGGAGAAGCCAACGAGGTCGAGGTCAGGGCCGACTCCGTGTTCGACCGGCCGACCGATTCGCACCAGTACGTTGCGCTGCCCCTCCGCCGGATATTCGAAGGTAACTGGCTCTCCAACAACCAGTTGAGAAAGGTCTGCTACGACCACTTCGGCGAACCGGGCGGTCACAGCGGTGAAGTTGCCGAACCGATCCCGTTCCCAGGTGAGGGCTA
>DPMC01000125.1:0-1469 GCA_003541675.1 Acidimicrobiaceae bacterium
TGGGAAGCGTGACCGGCTTGTCGGGCCGGGCCAGTTTCAGGGCTGTGCCCGAACCGCCGTCGCTTCCGCAGGCGGCGAGGATCGACGGGCCGAGTACCAGGCCGCCGGCGGCCATAGCGGAACCACCGAGGAACTGGCGCCTACTGACCGGAGAGCGGCTCGCAGAGGTGGTCGGGCGTCGGCGTTCAGGCTGGCGGTTCTTCATGGATGGGCCCCCTCGTGGTAGTTCTCGCGATGGCGCGGCACTATAGTCAGCCACTGACTGACTCGCCAGTCAGTGCCTTCGGTCAGAGTCCAGGCGGACCCGGGGGGAAGCTATGACAAGGCGGGGCCTACTGGGGTTCCGGGAGGAGGGATACGTGTCTACGGCGATGAAGCCCACATTGCGTGGGGAGGAATATCGGTCTCCAGCGGTCTATGACGCCGACCTCGAGGGCGTCTTCCACCGGCGGTGGTGCTACGTCGGGCGCTCCGAGCGGCTGGCTCACGTGGGTGATCGCCTGGTGGTCGACGTCGGTGCTGAGAGCGTCCTCGTACTCCGTAATCGGGATGGAGATCTACAGGCCTATTACAACGTGTGTCGGCATCGGGGTTCGCAGTTGTGTGACGCCAGCGGGGGCGGCTTCGGAGCGGCGATCACCTGCCCGTACCACGCTTGGAGCTATTCGCTGGACGGCGAGTTGGTGGCGACCCCGAACGTGGCGAAGGAGGAGCTTGACCGCATGGCGTTCCCACTCCATCGGGTTGCGGTGGAGAGCTGGCAGGGGATGCTCTTCGTCAGCCTGGCCAACGACCCTCCGCCGTTGGTGGACTGGCTGGCCGAAAGCAGCGACGAGATTTTGTCGTTCGAGCGGTTGCAGCTGGACCGTCTCCGGCTTGGGAGGCTGGAGACCAGCACGGTGGCCGCCAACTGGAAGGTTGTGGTGGAGAACTATGCCGAGTGTCTCCACTGCCCGCAGGTCCACCCCGAACTGGTAGAGATCATCCCCCTTCACCAACAGGGTGACGTGATTGACGAGGGCCGGGATGACGGTGGTGCCTGGTTAGCTGAGGGGGCCAACAGCTTCACGGCTGACGGTACGGCCCCACTCCCGGTGATCGCCACCATGACGCCAGATGACGAACGGTCCTACCTCTCGGCGTTCGTCTATCCGAACCTCTTCGTCGACATCACCGGCACCAGCGTGATCCTGACTCGGTTAATCCCCCGGGGGCCGGCGCGGACCGACTACGAGATCGAGTACCTGTTCGAGCCCTCCGCAGTTGAGTCTGACGACTTCGACCCCAGCGCGGTCTGTGACTTCAGCAACCTGGTCCTGGCCCAGGACAACGCGGTTTGCGAACGCACCCAGCGGGGGGTGAGCTCGCGCTCGTTCGACCGGGGGATGTTCGCTGCCCGGGACTCGCTCTGCTGGGACTTCACCCAGCAATACCTCGCCGATCTGGCCGCAGAGTCGTGACCGTAGACG
>DPMC01000125.1:1802-3733 GCA_003541675.1 Acidimicrobiaceae bacterium
GCACGGGGAGTGGCAGGGGCCGCACATGGACCCCATCGGTTCCGCCGAACGCCGGGTAGCTAACCGGTTCGAGGCCGAGTTCGTTCCGTTCATCGTCGACGGCGAGCCGTCGCCCGGCGAGTGGATCCTGCAGCTTGACGGGTCGTACCCGCTGGGGGGCGGTTTCCACGTCTACCGCATGGACCCGGGCACGCGGACTACACCCCACGAGCACACCTGCGACGAGCAGTTCCTGATGCTGGAGGGCGAGCTGATTGACCACGACGGTCACGTATACCGGCCGGGAGATCTGGTGCTGCTGGCCGCAGGGACCCGGCACGACTCGAGAACCGAGACCGGATGCACCCTCGCCGTCTTCATTGCTACGACAGAGGAGAACCTGGTCAACTGACCGGTTCCGCCGCTGGTTCCTCTTCAGCTGTTTTTTACGTTGGCGGTCTTCACGGCGTGCGGCCGTCGATGAGGGTCCAGGCGGGATGGCCGTCGACCCAGGTCTCTAGGACGGCTACGTCCGGGAGACGGTCGACGGCGACAGTGAACGGGTCGTCGGCCAGGAGTACGAGGTCGGCGGGGTTCCCGACGGCCAGTGACCCGACGTCGTCTCGCCGCAGAGCGTGGGCTCCGCCGACCGTGTAGCCGGTGAGGGATTGTGCCCGGGTGATCCGGTTTTCATCGCCGAGGACGCGTCCCGCGGAGGTCAGACGCGTCTCAGCTGCCCAGCAGGACAGCATCACGCATGGCCTAGTTACCGGGGCGTCCGAGGACAGCACGACGGGTAGGCCGGCCGCGGCGATCCGTCCTGAGGGGTACATGCCATCTGCCACCTCGGGGTGGTCGCGGCGCACACCCTCCCCGTAAAGGTGGACCTGGGTTGGCTGTGGAACCGGGACCACTCCGAGCCGACACATCTCGGCTAGCTGGTCGGCAGACGGGAATCCACAGTGCTCGATGCGGTGCCGGAGGTCGGGGCGCAGCGGGGCCCGGCCCAGAGCGTCCAGCACCAGTTGGATGGCCTCAGGTCCTTGCGCGTGGGTGGCGGTCTGACGACCGGCAGTGGCCGAGGCGACCAGCAGGTCTTCCAGTTCGCCCGGACCGTGGTACAGGTGCCCGTGGGTGGCCCCGCAGCCGCATGGTAGGTAGGCGGTGCCTCCAGTCAGGGCACCGTCGGCGTAGTGCTTGACTCCGCCGACCGACAGGCGGTCGTTCCCCAGCCACGACTCGATCCCCAGGCGGTCCAGGCCGTCGACGTGACTGGACAGGACGTACATCACCACGCGCAACGCGAGGCGCCCGGCGTCCCGAGCGGCCAGGAAGGCCCGCATTTCCCGTTCGGTGACCTGGCAGTCGCCCACGGTGGTGATTCCGGCAGCCAGGAACGCCTCCTGAGCGTCGTCCAGCATGCTGGCCAGGTCGTCCGGGTCGTCCGGCAGGTGGAGGTTGGGGCCGTGGTTTCCGAGTTTTACCCCGTCGGGTCCGGTGAGCAGGTCACAGGCGGCGTCGAATACTCGACCAATGGGCCGTCCGTCCTCGTCACGGTCGATGACGCCACCGGGCGGGGTGGGCGCCGCCGCGGTGATACCGGCCTCGGCCAGCCCGTGGCTGTTCACCGAGAATCCGTGGCCACTGACGTGCATTGCGGTGACCGTTCGGTTGTCAGCCACCAGGTCCAGTTCCACGGCTGTGGGGTGCCGACCCTCGGCCAGGCGGTGGTGGTCGTAGCCGAAGCCGCGAATCGGACCTATGGAGCGGGCCTCGGTTCGGGCGTGTTCTCCGAGCAGTTTGACCACCTCGTCGATGCTGGCCGCCGAGGTCAGGTCGGCCCACGAGGCGCACTGGCCGTGCATAAGAGGGTGGGTGTGGGCGTCGACAAAGCCCGGGAGGATGCTGCGGCCGTCTAGGTCGACAACCTGAGCGTCGCCGAGGGCTCTTGC
>DPMC01000278.1:0-152 GCA_003541675.1 Acidimicrobiaceae bacterium
GGCGGCGGCGCATGATGGCCACGACGACGGCCAGGCCGACCACGACCTCAGCGGCGGCCACGACCAGTACGAAGAACACCGAGAGTTGTCCGCCGAGGTCACCCAATTCGGCTCCGAGGCTGACGAAAGTCAGGTTGACGGCGTTGAGCATC
>DPMC01000278.1:461-3459 GCA_003541675.1 Acidimicrobiaceae bacterium
GTCAGGTTGACGGCGTTGAGCATCAATTCGACGCACATAAACATGACCAGCGGGTTGCGGCGGATCAGCAGGCCGACCGCCCCAAGCGAGAACAGCACAGCGCCCAGTGCCAGGTACCAGGTGGTGGTGACGACCATCAGGCGTCTCCTCCCTCGATCGACTCGGTGGAGGCGATGTCGAGCTCGGTGTCGGAATCGACGCTGGACCGTTCCTCAGTGGCGCCGGGAGGTTCTTCCGCTGTGGCCACTACGACCACGGGTAACGGGTGGAGCGCACCCTTGACTGTGCGGGCCAGTACCACGGCGCCAACCACGGCCACGGTCAGCAACAAGGCTGTCAGCTCCACGGCGAACACGTAGTCGGTGAACAGGGCCTCACCGAGGCGGCGGGTGTTGTCGGCCCCGTCGCCCAACGGGGCGGTCCGGCCGAGAGCGCCAGTTGGACCATCGGTGGCCACCAGGAGAAGGGTGAGCAGCAGGCCCATCAGCGATGCGCCGATCACCGCAGCCAGCGGGCGCTGTCCGACGATGGGCTCCACGCCGAGGTCCTCGGCCCGATCCACGCCCAGCAGCATGATCACGAACAGGAACAGGATGACCACCGCTCCGGCGTAGACGATGACCTGGACCGCGGCCAGGAACGTGGCGTCCTGAAGGACGAACAGCACAGCCACGCCGAACAGAGTCTGAACCAGGAACAAGGCGGCGTGCACCGGATTGCGGGCCACTAGCACGCCTAGGGCGCCGACCAGCACGATGGCCGCGCTGATGAGGAAGACGGTGGCGTCCATCAGGTCCCAACCGACCCTTCCTGATCGGTATCGGTCCCCGGGTCGAGCTGGCCGACCTCGGGGGCCCGTACCCCGTGGCCCAACTCACCGGACCACGACACCCGACCGGAGTACGAGGCGTCACCGCTGGGCGACGTGGCCCGCATCCTCCCCGACGTCATCTCGTCGTCGCCGGGTCGCCAGTCCTCCCAGGGGAGGTGCTGGGGTTGGCCCGTGGAAGCGTCAACCACCAGCTCGTCCTTGGTGTAGACGGCGTCGGACCGATTAGTGAACGAGAATTCGAACAACTTGGACTCGGTGATGGCCTCGGTCGGGCAGGCCTCCACGCACAGGTCGCAGTGGATGCAGCGCAGGTAGTTGATCTCGTAGACGAAGCCGTACCGCTCACCGGGAGACACCGGCTCGTCGAGCGGGTTGTCGGCGCCGCGGACGTAGATGCACCTGGCCGGACAGACGCCGGCACACAACTCGCA
This sequence comes from Acidimicrobiaceae bacterium, assembly GCA_003541675.1. Classification (GTDB taxonomy): domain Bacteria; phylum Actinomycetota; class Acidimicrobiia; order Acidimicrobiales; family MedAcidi-G1; genus UBA9410. The sequence goes on from DPMC01000278.1 coordinate 1,725, forward strand.
CCCGATGCACTTCTCCATGCCGTCCTCGTACCGGTTCAGCACGTGGCGGCCATGCAGCCGGGCGGGCTTGGGTCGCTTGTCAGCCGGATACGAGGTGGTGACCCGCTTCTCGAACATCTTGCGAAACGTGACGGCGAAGCCGCGGAAATAGCCCATCAGCGGAGCCCTCCCGGGGTCAGCGAGTCGTCATGCTCGGGGAACGCGTCGGCCAAGCGCTCAGCCCTGGCCTTGGACACCGCACCGATCAGGAGCGCCGCGCCCCCCGCCATCACGGCCATACCGACCAGCACCACCGGCACCACCGGCCAGCCCCGGTCATCGGCCACGCCTATGGCCCCGATCAACAGAAACCATCCCAAGGCCACTGGGATGAGCACCTTCCAGCCCAGATCCATGAGTTGGTCGTAGCGCAGCCGGGGCAGGGTGGCCCTCAGCCACACGAAGCAGAACAGGAAGGCAAAGACCTTCAGGCCGAACCAGAACACCGGCCACACCCAACCCAGGGTGTCGGTCAGGATCGGGCCGGCCGGGCCACCCAGGAACAGGGTGACGGCGATGGCCGACATGGTGATCACGTTCATGAACTCGGCCAGGAAGAACAGGGCGAAGCGCAGCGAGCTGTACTCGGTGTGGAACCCACCGACCAGCTCCTGTTCTGCCTCCACCAAATCAAATGGCGGTCGGTTCAACTCGGCGGTCCCGGCCACCAGGAACACCAGGAAGGGCACAACCCCGGTGGTCAGTACGTTCCAGTTGCCCGTCACCTGGCTGGCCACGATGTCGTGGGTGGACAGTGAACCGGAGGTCAGGAAGACCGTGGCGATGGCCAGGCCGAGGGCCGCCTCGTAGCTGATCATCTGGGCTGACGCCCGGACAGAACCCAGCAGCGGGTACTTCGAACCTGACGACCAACCGGCCAACATCACGCCGTACACGGCGATCGACGACAGGGCGAGGAAGAACAGGACGCCCACCGGCGGGTCAGCCACCTGCAGGTAGGTGCGTTCACCGAACCACGTGACAGCGCCGTCCCCAGAGGAAAAGTCTCCGCCGATGGGGACGATGGCGAATACCAGGAAGGCCGGCACCAGCGACAGGTAGGGCGCCAACTTGAAGATCACCCGGTCGGAACGATCCGGGATGAGGTCCTCCTTGAAGAACAACTTGATGCCGTCGGCCAGCGTCTGGAGAATGCCGAATGGTCCGGCCACCGCCGGGCCGATCCGGTTGTGCATGTCGGCCACGAGCTTGCGTTCGAACCAGATCATGAGCATGACCGAGACCAACAGCAGGGTGAAGGCCACCACGACCTTCAGGAGCACGATCCCGACGATGCCCGGGTCCAGGTCCCCGCTGAGCAACGGGTCAACGGCCAGTACGACGGTGTCCACGGCAGTCATCGGCGTCCCACCCGTACCTCGGTCACTGGCGCCGTGGCGTCGACCAGCGCGGTGGCTACCACGTCAGGCTGGTTAGCCCGCAGGTGCACTGTCCCCCGAGCCACGCCGGCGTCGGCTACGACCACGACCTGAATGGTGTCTCGGGCACTGATCAGGTCGACGACTTCGCCGTCGGCGATGCCGTGACGGGCCAGATCGGTGGGTTCCAGGCCGGCACGGGTGCCTGGCGCCAGACCGGCCAGGGACGGACTGTGGGACGTCAGTACTCCGGCGTCGTACATGGACCTATCGACCACTAGGCGCAGGCCATAGCCATCGCGACCCGGCACGCTGGT
>DPMC01000278.1:3878-5083 GCA_003541675.1 Acidimicrobiaceae bacterium
CGACACCTCGCCCAACTCGGCCAGTACGTCGTCCACCAACGTGAACCCCAGGTCGGTGCCCAGTCGTTCGGCCAACTCCACCGCGATCGTCCAATCGGGACGAGACGTACCCGGCGAGGTCACCTTGCGGGCCACCACGCTGACCCGGCCCTCCAGGTTGGTGAAGGTGCCGTCGAGTTCGGTGGAGGCCACGGCGGGCAGAACCACGTCGGCCCGGGCCACGGTCTCAGTGCCGAACAGGTCGATGGCTACCACGGTTCTCGCTCCAGCCAGCGCCTGTTCAGCGAGCTGACAGTCGGGCACGTCGGCCAGTAGATCGGCCCCAAGCAGGACGAGGACATCGACGTCTCCAGCGGCTGCCGCAGTGAGGATCCCGAGCGCGTCGTGGCCGACGGCCGGCGGCACGGTAGGCCACGCATCGGCGAACAGTCCGGCGGCGGCCAGCGATACACGACCGGGAAGGAGTCCGGGAGCCAGACCCATGTCCATGGCGCCGTGGACGTTGCCACGGCGGAGCAGTGAGAGGAAGGTGGCCTCGGGCAGATGGTCGTGGAGGGCCAGTGCCCCGTCCACCACGGGGCCGGCCGACTCGGCCAGCGAAGGTCGACCCAGTAGCACCGTGACCGGTGAACCGTCGGCAACCGCGGCAGCCAGGGCTGCTCCGGCAGCGGCCATCTGGTCGACCGGGATGCCTCCGACACCGGCCGGTGATCCGGAGCCAAACATGGCGGCCACCACACCTGCCGCATCACCCGGGACGACCCGCAGGGAGTGGGTGGCGTGAGGGCTCAGCCCGGTGCGTCGCGGTGTGAGTTCAATCAGGGTGGCCCCGTCGTGGACCACGGCGTGTCGGAGTCGCAGGAAGAGGGCCCCGAGTTCCTCCTTGGGGTCGGGGCCCAGGAGCACGATCGTTCCGCCGGGCGTGCAAGCCCGGTCGATGGTGGCCCGAGGCAGGCCAAGGACGACCTCAGCGGGCAAACCGTCGCCTAACTGGGCGTCCACGTGGTCGGTGCCCAACACGCCCTTGGCCAGCTTGGCCCATGCGTACTGTGACTCGTTGGTCATGCGGGCGCCGCCCAACACGGCGATCCGATCAGCCGGTGCGGCCGACAGGGCCGACGCGATGACGCCGAGCGCCGCGCTCCACGGCGCAGCGACCAGCGAGTCGCCCGCGGCCGTCAGGTTGCCCAGGGCGTCGCCCCGCA
>DPMC01000121.1 GCA_003541675.1 Acidimicrobiaceae bacterium
CTGCGTCCCGGGCACCACGACGGTGGCCCCGTTGGCCCGGGTGAACTCCGAGAGGGCAAACATGCAACTGACGGTGATCTCCCGTTCGGCAGTGATGGCCTCGGGCCAGTTGTTCTCGTCGCGGTGGAGGTACTGGGCCTTCTCCCCCGGGCCGACAGCCATGACCTGGCCGGTGTTCAACCAGTAGGAGGTGCACCCGCCGAGCAGCTCGTGGTCGGTGACCGCACCGAACACCGGTTCCAAAAGGGCGTGGTCGACGAAGGCCCGACTTCGAGCAGCCAGCCCACAGAACCGGATCGTCTCCCGACCGTGGAAGAGCTCCCATTGCTCGAGCCCGCTCCGGGACCCCGGCTCAATGACCTCCATGGCTCCGGCCAGATCCTCGATGATGGCCAGGCGTCCCTCGTCGGACAGCAGGTCCCGGACGATCACCCCGCCGTCACGGTGCAAATGGGCCATCAACTCATCGATCGGTTCGTCGCGATCCACGGTTGTGAGAGTCTTCATGACGCGCATCCTTCCTGCTGTCGCCAACCCAGCGCAAACGCCGGCCTACCGATACCGTCCGCCCATGGCCGACGATCTCCGCTACACCCCGCAGCCGTTCGATACCGAACTGGACCGCAGCGTCGAGGACACGGTCTCCGGACCGCTGCGAGCGCCCGCCCAGATGCTGGCCGACCAGTCCTATGGCGGGCACGCCAGTGTGCATGACGACGCTACCGCGGCCTCCCTTGGCCTGACCGCCGGACCCATCGAGGGACCGACCCACTTCAGCCAGTTCGATCCACTGCTGGTCGACCGGTGGGGGGACCGGTGGTTCTCCCACGGATGCCTGAGCGCCCACTTCCAGACCATGGTCGTCGAAGGCGAGCAGGTCCGGGCCAGTGTGACGGACGACAAATCTGACGCCTGCCGGGTCACCATCGATGCGGCCAAGGCCGACGGCACGCCGGTGCTGACTGGGACGGCTTCGGTCGGCGCCGACCATCCGGACACCGCACTGGCCCCTAGGCTGGCCCGAGCGAAGGCTGAGCCACCGGGCGACCTCCACGTCATCGACATTCTGTCCGTCGGCATGACCGGACCGGGCGACGAATCGGTCACCGTGACCTTCGACGAGGACTTCGGTGACCTCTACCCGTTCTCGCTAGCCCACAAACTGGACCGGATCACCGAACCGTCGCCGTGGTATCTGCCGGAGGCCGACACGACCTGGGGCGGCCCAATCGTCCCCATCGAGATGCTCAGCGTGTTGACCAACTCGGCATCAAAGCACTCGGGGTTCGCGGCCCGCCAGCCATCCATCGGTCTTTTCATCGACTTGGAGGTGCGCTTGCTGGGCCGACCGGTGCTGGTCGGACACACGTACCGGGTCGACCGGGAAATCGTGGCCATGGGTGCCAGCCGTCGCACCGAGTCCTACTGGACCCGGACGGTACTAACCGACACCGAGGGTGACGGGCCGACCGCTGAGGTACTGCTCCACCAGGGCGTGTTCAAAGACTCCTACCCCGGCTACCCCACCGGCTCCTGAGGGCCGGCTCTGATGCCGAGTGGCGTCAGGCTGATTCGACCGTTCTGATCCCGTCGTAGACCATGGGTTGGGTGGCTCCGGCCCCCAGCGTCTCATCGTGGGCCACCAGCATCCGTTCATGGAACGGCACCGTCTCGGGGTCGAAGTCGACGGCAGGCACTGGAAGCATTAGTAGCTCGGCCCCTGAGCAGTCCCCACGTACTGGTGTGGCGTAGTCATCCCTCCCGGCCTGCATTCGAACCGACGGCGTCAGGTACCTGATGGCCACACCGACCCGCCGCACGTCAGAGACGTTGGGTCCCGATCCATGGACCATCAGGCCGTCGTGCAGGGACATCTCGCCGGGGCTAAGGGCCACCACCACCTCGTCGGCCGGATCGTGGGTCACCGTCACCTGCTGGCCTCGACTCAAGATGTTGTCGGCGCCGAACGTGTCGTAGTGGTCGACATTGCCCCACCGGTGGCTTCCCCGAACGAAGTGCATGGCGCCGTTCTCGTCAGTCACCTCCGACAGGGCAATCCACGCAGTGACATGCTGGCCAATGGCGTCGAAGCCCCAATAGTGGAGATCCTGGTGCATGGTCAGCATCTTCGAGCTGTGGGGTTCCTTGGCCAACAGTTCGCACGTCCAGACCATCAGATCCGGGCCGAGGATCGACTCGATGACGTCGAGGACCGCCGGGTGGCGGGCAATGCGGTCGGCCGCCGGGCTGATGACCTGCATTCCGTCGCGCAGGTATTGGGCGAAGGGGCGGGGTAAGTGGGTGTCGTCGCTCCAGCGAGCCTCGAAGGCCTCGAAGGCGGCCCGTAGTTCGGCCGCCTCGTCAGCGTCAAACACCGGAACCGGGAAGAGGTATCCCTCGTCCCGATAGGTCGCGATCTGTGTCGCGGCCAGCGACCCAGCAACAGGTGGCCCGGTGGTGGGTGATCCGGCCATGGGTGCACGCTACCGATGGACTGAACGAACGTCCAGTTCCGTCGGATGAACGGACGACCCGTCCCCGGCTCAGCTCCTGACGGGACTCTGGGCGGTAAGGCCCCCGTCGACGGTGAACAGGCTCCCCGACACGAACGTCGACTCATCAGACGCCAGCCACACGGCCAACGCCGCGATGTCACCAGGTGACCCGAGACGACCCACCGGATGGGCATCCACCACGTCAGCTCGCATGGCCGCCGGATCATCAGCCCCGGCGAAGACCACCTCGGCCATCTCGGTGGTGATCCACCCGGGACGGATGGCGTTGCAGCGCACCCCGTCACGCCCGTGGTCGACAGCCACCGCACGGGTCAGCGAGTGCACCGCTCCCTTGGAGGCGTTGTACACGGCCATCCCGTGGTCGGCCATGTCGCCGGCCACCGACCCGATGTTGACAATGGACCCCCCGCCGTGGTCGCGCATGTAGCGCACGGCGGCCCGACAACAGTGGAAGACACCCCGCACGTTGACCTCCATCACGAGGTCGAAGTCGGCGTCGGTGGTGTCGGCAACCGTCTTCGCAATCTGGACCCCGGCATTGGCCACCATCACGTCGAGGCCCCCGTAGGCGTCGACTGCCGCGGCGACCAGCGCATCGACGGCCACCGGATCGGTGACGTCGGTCGGCACCCAGACCGCACCGTCCACCGAATGTTCCGACCGACTGCCCACCACGACCCGGGCCCCCTCGGC
>DPMC01000080.1 GCA_003541675.1 Acidimicrobiaceae bacterium
AATGGTCCGCTCCTCCCCGTCTAGTACCAGCGTGCTGCGGTAGAAGCCCCGCAGGCGGTCGTTCAGTACCCCGGTGAAGGCCAGTTCGAGGCGGGCCGGACCGGCACCAAGGTTGGGCCCATGCAACGACAGCTGTTCGGTCGCCTCGTCGAGCGTGACCGCCAGGTCGTGGCGAACGCCGTCGATGACGGCCACGGCTGAGGCCACCTCCAGGTCGGCAGCGTGCAGGACCACCTCGTTGCAGGCTGCCATCACGTCCACGTCGATGGCCACGGTGCCGCTGAACGTCCCTGTATCCAGGTTGGGGAACAGTTCCAGGGCGTAGTGACGGGGGAGGACGTGGCGGGGGAGTCGTCCGGGGCCGGGTGCATCATGGGAGGCGACGCCGTCCGGGGGGCCGGTGGTCTGGGGGCTGTTGTTCTGAGAACTCGTCACCGGCGGAACGGTACCGGTCACGGGGAGACTGGGATCCAGCGGGCATGATGTCGCCCGGACGCTCGTCGAGCCTGCCGAGACCCCCCCCGAGACCGCATCCGAAAAGGAATCTGCCCGTGGCCACCAACGAGATACCCCCCAAGCAGGATCTCGCCGCGTTGGATGTCGTCGGCATCGGCAATGCCATAGTGGACGTTCTGGCCGAGGTGGGCGACGACTTCATCGACGAGCACGCCCTGGCCAAGGGCGCCATGACGCTCATCGATGCCGACCGGGCAGTGCAGCTCTACGCGGCCATGCCGCCCGGGCTCGAGGAGTCCGGGGGATCGGCGGCCAACACCATGGTGGGCGTAGCGTCCTTCGGGGGCCGGGCTGCCTACATCGGCCTGGTGGCCGACGACTTCCTGGGCGAGGTGTTCCGACGCGATATGCGCCACGTAGGTGTCGACTTCGACGTGCCCGGGGTGGCCGGCAACGAACCAACCGCTCGCTGCCTCATTCAGGTCACCCCCGACGCGCAACGCACCTTGAACACCCACCTCGGCATTTCGTCACACCTCTCGACCGCCGAGATCGACGGCGACCTGGTGGCCTCCGCGTCGCACCTGTACTGCGAGGGCTACCTGTGGGACACCGAGGAGGCCAAGGGGGCCATCCGCTACGCCATGGATCTGGCCCATGACGCAGGACGGACGGTCTCGCTCACCCTGTCCGACGGGTTCTGCGTGGATCGTCATCGTGAAGAGTGGCTTGAGCTGCTCACCGACCGGGTCGACGTGGTCTTCGGCAACGCGTCGGAGCTTTGTTCGCTATTCGAGGTCGATGATGTGGAACAGGCCACCGATGCGGTGGCCGCCGAGGTGGATCTCGCATTCGTGACGCTCGGCAAGCAGGGGTCGATGGTGGTGGCCGGGTCAGATCGGATCCGGATCGAGGCCGACGAACTCGAGGCTGTGGTCGACACCACAGGCGCCGGCGACCTCTACGCGGCGGGGGTCCTGTTCGGCCTCAGCAGGGGCGTCGACCTGCCCGACGCCGCCCGTCTGGGAAGTATCGCGGCGGCTGAGGTGATCAGCCACTTGGGGGCCCGCCCGGGCAGGGCGTTGTCGGCCGTGGCAAGGTCGATCCTGGGCTGAGCTGCTGATCGTCCTCATGAAGCGTGCCGGATGGCCGGGGGATCGGAACCGGGGTCTACCGTCGGGACCATGAGCGACGGATACACGTGTTTCGAGACAACGTTGGACGGTGGCGTGGCCACCGTGACCCTCAGCCGGGGTGATCAGCTGAACACCATGGTCCCGGCCTTCTGGGATGAACTCCCGGCGCTGGTCCGGGAGTTGGACGCCACCGGTGAGGCCCGGGTGGTGGTGCTGGCCTCCACCGGCCGTCACTTCTGTGCCGGAATGGACCTAGCGGTGTTCGGCGACGGAGACCGGCCGAACCCGGGAGCCCCCCAGGGCCAGGTTCGGGCCAACATGCGAGCCAACGTGCTGCACCTCCAGGAGTCCTTCTCGGCCCTCGAGAAGGCCCGGATGCCTGTGCTGGCCGCCATCCAGGGTGGGTGCATCGGCGGCGCGGTGGACATGGTCACGGCGTGCGACATGCGCTACGCGTCGGAGGACGCTTTCTTCTGTATTCAGGAGATCAACATCGGGATGACGGCCGACGTGGGCACCCTGCAACGCCTCCCCAAGCTCATCCCCGAGGGTGTCTGTCGTGAGTTGGCCTACACGGGGCGCCGCATGTCGGCCGCCGAGGCCAGGTCGGTGGGGCTGGTCAACGAGGTGTTTGCCGACCACGAGGCGCTGCTGGAGGGGGTCCAGGAGGTGGCCCGGATGATCGCCTCGAAGCCGCCGCTGGCCATCTACGGCTCCAAGGAGATGATCACCTACAGCCGTGACCACTCGACGGCTGATTCGCTGGACCACATCGCCACCTGGCAGGCCGGGATGTTCCAGCCCTCGGATATGGGTGAGGCGTTCGCCGCCAAGTCCGAGGGCCGTGACGGCGACTTCGCTGACCTGCTTCCCTTCCGGGGCGGGGTCGGACAGGGCGTCTGATTCCTGCATCGGTCTCCCTCGACACCTCCGCGGCACGGCGCATTGCGCTGGCCGCCCAGGGGTTCTGTGACAAGGCGCCGGCTAGTCGGGTAGACACCCGACATTTCCGTCGGGTGGTGGGGCGCCTCGGCCTGCTGCAGTTGGATTCCGTGCAGGCTGTCTGTCGGTCGCACTACCTGCCCGT
>DPMC01000243.1:0-1871 GCA_003541675.1 Acidimicrobiaceae bacterium
GCCGGCTGGCCCCGGAATGGTCCGAGCAGCGTCTGGGATCCCAGGTCGTCGATCAGCTCGTGGGCATCGAGCCGTTCCAGAGGCGCCAGGCGGAAGGCCACGTCGGCAACCGCTTCGGCCAGGACGCCGCCCACGCCCAGCATCACGCACGGTCCGAACTGGGGGTCACGCACCAGTCCGGCGATGAGTTCCCGGTCGCCCCTCACCATGGTCGAAACCAGCAGTTCTACGTCGCCGTCGGACTCGGTGGCCGCATCCAACAGGTCGGTCACCGCGGCCCGCACATCGTCGGCCGAGGTCAAGGACAGGCGCACCAGCCCCCGTTCGGACTTGTGGGCAATGGCATCACCGCACAGCTTGACCACCACGGGGAAGCCCATTTCCTCGGCCGCCACCGCCGCGTTGTCGGCAGTATCGGCCGTGGCCCACCACGATACGATCACGCCGGCTTCGGCGACCAGGGTCCGGGAATCGGCTTCGGACAGCGTGGTCATCCGGTCTCCGCCATCAGCTCGGCGTACCCGGGCTTGACGACATCCTCGATGATGGCCAGCCGCTCATCGAAGGGCAGGAAGGCGCTCTTCATGGAGTTGATGGTCAGCCAACGCAGGTCGGCCAGACCCCAGCCGAACGTCTCGTTCAAGGAGGCCATCTCGGAGGTCATCGAGACGTCGCTCATCAGGCGATTATCGGTGTTGACGGTCACCCGGAAACCGAGCCGCCGTAGGTCGCCAATGGGGTGCGACGCGATGTCGGCTGCCGCCCCGGTGTGCACGTTGGACGTCGGGCAGAGCTCAAGGGGGATGCGGCGGTCCCGGACGAAGGAGGCCAGCCGCCCCAGGTGAGCCTCGCTGTCGGCGTTGGTCGTGATGTCATCCACGATTCGCACCCCATGGCCCAGTCGTTCGGCACCGCAGTACTGCACGGCCTCCCAGATCGACGCAGGACCGAACGCCTCGCCAGCGTGGATGGTGAAGTGAAAGTTCTCCCGTTGCAGGTACTGGAAGGCCGCCAGGTGCAGCGTCGGGGGGTAGCCGGCTTCGCGGCCGGCAATGTCGAAACCCACTACGCCGCGGTCCCGGTACCGGACCGCCAGTTCAGCCACCTCGAGTGAATCGGTCGAGGTTCGCATGGCCGTGACCAGCGTGCGGACGGTTAGCGGGGTGCCTACCGAACCGTCTGCAAAACCAGCCAGGACAGCTTCGAGGACCTGGTCAAGCCCCATGCCCTGATCGGTATGCAACGCCGGCGCGAAGCGGACCTCGGCGTACACGCAGCCGTCGTCGGCCAGGTCGCTGGCGCATTCGGTGGCTACCCGATGGCAGGCCTCCGGGGTCTGCATGACGCCGACCGTGTGTTCGAAGGTCTCGAGGTAGAGACCCAGGTCGCGGCGATCGGCGCCCCGGTGGAACCAGGTGGACAGAGAGGCCTCGTCGGCGGCGGGAAGGACGTGCCCGGCGTCGTCGGCCAGATCCAGCACCGTGGACGGTCGAAGGCCGCCGTCGAGGTGGTCGTGGAGGAGCACCTTGGGGGCCCGGCGGATCGTCTCCAACCGGAGCGGCTGGTTGAGGTTGGCATCAGTTCCCATGGGTCAGGCTACCCAGACCCACTGATGGGTCCGAAAGACAGGGCTCAGAATCCACGAAGGGGGAGGTCGGGGCTCCGTTGTAGCCAGTTGTCAGGCGAGTAGTGGGCCGTACCATCGATGAGGTGCAGCGTGTAGGCCAGCCGGGGTTGGTCCGAGGTGTTGGGGCCGCTCCAGTGTGGAAGGCAACCATGGAAGGCGATGCAGGTGCCCGCTTCCACCTCGAGGGGCACCAGGGCATCCATGTCGTACGGAGTGGGGTCCAGCACGTCGGTGGTCGTGCCGG
>DPMC01000243.1:2249-2801 GCA_003541675.1 Acidimicrobiaceae bacterium
GGGATGGCCCACATGCAGCCATTGTCGATCGTGGCGTCATCCAGGGCGAACCAGAAACCGACCACCGTCTGGGGCTCGGTCCACAGGAATGAGTGGTCGCAGTGGCAGATCACTTCGCCACCTATGTGGGAAGGCTTGAAGATGACCATGGACTGCAGGAGAAGGGGATCGACGAACCCCAGGTCGGCAGCCAATCTGGCCACGGCCGGGGTGCGCGAGAAGCGGTCGAACACGGGGTCCAGATCGTGCATGGCGTGACCCAACTTGTTGAGCGCCTGGTCCATGGGAACGGTCTGATTGCCGACACCGTCGAAGGCTCCTGCTTCAAGGAATGGTCGGATTACATCGCCAGAAGTGAGAAACCAGTCGTCTTGAGCGTGGGTCTGTTCAGTGGTTGAGAATACGGAGACTGCGCCGTCTGGAAGGCCAGAAGCGGAGTAGTCGGCCACGATTTCAGCAATACGGTCCCGGAGGTCGGCTTGGAGTTCGGTGTCCACGAAGTCGGGGAGCACCACAAACCCGTCGCGGTCCCAGGAAGCCCGCTGGTCGGGG
>DPMC01000243.1:3207-3833 GCA_003541675.1 Acidimicrobiaceae bacterium
GTAGCGAACACCAGGACAAGCAGGGTGACCACATGCGGCGTGATGGGTGGTAGCTCACCGGCTACTTCATCGGTTACCGCGTACCACCAAAGCACGACTGCCGATGAGCTCGCCAGCAACACCGCAGAACCGTGTCTGTGCTTCAGCAGGGCTCGTAGGGCCAGCCCCGCGAGGGCTACGCCGGCGAGCAGCAGCAGGGCGTGCACCGCCGTGCGGTCTCTAAGTTGCAACGCATCGGCGAAGCCGAAGAGTAGCGATCCGAGGAAGGCGCCCACGGGTTGCCAGTTGCCAAAGATCACCGTAGCTAGGCCGATGAAACCCCTGCCCTGAACCTGTCCTTCCCGGTAGACGCCCGTCTGTTCTATGGCAATGAATGCTCCACCGAAGCCGGCCAATGCGCCGCTGACCACTACAGCGGTGAACTTCATCTTGTATACGGACACGCCGAGACTGTCGGCGGCCACGGGATGTTCCCCTGAGGCTCGGATCTGGAGGCCGAAGGGTGTTCGCCACAGCACGAATACTGAAACGGGAACCAGGGTCAGTGCCAGGAGAGTCGCCCACGAGAGGCTGCTGGTAATGCCCGATAGGACAGCGGCTAGGTCGGAGACGAGCAACCAATCTTG
>DPMC01000256.1:0-3324 GCA_003541675.1 Acidimicrobiaceae bacterium
ATCACCTACACCAGCGTGGCCAGCCCCCCGTTCGTGACCGGCCTGGGCCGGGACCGTCGGGACGGCAACCGCGGCGACTACCGGGACCTGCTCAAACTGGGCCAAGTGCTCAACGCCGTCCATACGGTGGCTGGCTACCCCGTCGAGCCCATGGATCTCCACCCGTCGGTTCGTCACCTGCACGCCACCCACGACATGCTGACCCTGTCGGACAAGGTGCCGTTCGTCTACAGCTTGAGCCGCCAGCGCAATCTCGATGCCATCGAGATGACTCGCATTGCCCGGGGCGTGGACGACACCACCCTGGAAGGCCAACCATCTCTCTACTCGGTCATCAACGCCAGCACCCCGCTGCGCTACGACACGGTGATGCTCCACGGCATCCAGGAGATGTCGGCCCGCAACCAGTGCATCGTCATCACCCCGTTCACGCTGGCCGGGGCCATGGCCCCGGTGACGGTGGCCGGCGCCCTGGTCCTCCAGAACGCCGAAGCTCTGGCCGGTATCGCCTACACCCAGGTGGTCCGCCCTGGGGCTCCCGTCATCTACGGCGGCTTCACCTCCAACGTGGACATGCGATCGGGCTCACCGGCCTTCGGAACCCCTGAGTACTGGCAGGCCTGCCTGGTGGGCGGCCAGCTGGCCCGCCGCTACAACGTGCCTTACCGGTCATCCAACGTGAACGCGTCAAACAGCGTGGACAGCCAGTCGGCCACCGAAAGCACCATCGCCGTGTGGGGTGCCGTCATGGGCGGGGTGAACCTCCTGCTCCACGGTGCCGGCTGGTTGGAGGGTGGCCTGTTGACCTCGTTCGAGAAGATGGTCATCGACGCCGACCTGCTGAACATGGTCACGGCCATGCTCCAGCCGGTGACCATCGATGACGCCGCTCTGGCCGTGGAGGCCATCGCCGAGGTGGGGCCCGCCGGGCACTTCTTCGGGACCCAGCACACTCAGGACCGCTATGACACCGAGCACTTCCAGCCCATGGTCTCGTCGTGGTCCAACTTCGAGATGTGGGACGAGGCCGGTCGGGTGGAGTCCCACCAGCGGGCCGAGGCTCTGGCCCGCACGCTGATCGATGCCCACGTTGAGCCCCCGATGGCCGATGGCCAACGCATGGCCCTCGACGAGTTCGTGGCTCGCCGCGTCGCTGAGGGCGGCGTCGAAACCGACTACTGATCCCGTTCCCAGGAGCACCCACGTGACAGATCTTCCCGAGAGTGCACAGGTCGTAGTCATCGGCGGCGGCGTGGTGGGCGCCAGCGTGCTCTACCACCTCACCAAGGCCGGCTGGAACGACGTTGTCCTACTGGAGCGCCGTGAACTGACCGCCGGGTCGACGTGGCACGCGGCAGGTGGCATGCACACCATCAACGGCGACCCCAACGTGGCCGCACTGCAGCGCTACACCGTCCAGCTCTACGAGGACCTTGAGCGCGAGTCGGACGTGTCCTGTGGCCTACACCTGACCGGCGAGGTGATGCTGGCTGACGACGAGGACCGTATGGACTGGTTGCGCATGGCTCATGCCCGCGGCCGATATCTGGGCATGCAGACCGAACTGATCTCCGTCGCCGAAGCGGCCGAGAAGATCCCCTTCCTGGTCGAGGAACACTTCGTGGGCGCCCTGTGGGACCCGGTGGGTGGCCACGTCGACCCGTCGGGGGTCACCAACGCCTACGCCACGGCAGCCCGTATGGCCGGTGCGCAGGTGCACCGCAACACCTGGGCCCATGACGTGGTCCAACGACCCGACGGCCTGTGGGACGTGGTCACCGAGCGGGGCACCGTCACCTGCGAGCACTTCGTGAACTGCGGCGGCCTCTGGGCCCGTGAGGTGGGCCGGATGTGCGGCATCGAGCTGCCCATCCTTGCCATGGAGCACATGTACCTACTGACCGAGGAACTCCCCGAGATCCAGCCTTGGCTGGACGCCACTGGAGGGCACGGCATCGGAGCCATCGACTTTGGCGGCGAGATCTACACCCGAGCCGAGGCCGGAGGCCTGCTGTTGGGTACCTACGAGCAGGCCTGCAGGCCGTGGTCGGTGCGGGAAACGCCCTGGGACTTCGGCGCCCAACTCCTGACTCCCGACCTGGAACGGATTGCTCCGTCGCTGGCTGTGGGGTTCGAGCACTTCCCCATCTACGCCGACGCGGGGATTCGCCAGGTCATCAACGGCCCGTTCACCTTTGCGTCCGACGGCAACCCGCTGATCGGTCCAATCCGGGGCCAGCCAGGCCACTGGGTTGCCTGTGGCGTGATGGCCGGCCTCAGCCAGGGCGGTGGCGTAGGTCTGGCCATGGCCAACTGGATGACCTCCGGCGACCCCGGCTTCGACGTGTGGGGCATGGACGTGGCCCGGTACGGCGACTGGACCACGCCGTCCTACACCCGGGCCAAGGTCATGGAGAACTACAGCCGCCGCTTCTCCATCTCGTTTCCCAACGAGGAACTTCCGGCCGGCCGGCCGCTGCACACCTCGTCAATCCACGACCGCCTCACCGACGCCAATGCCGTGTGGGGCTCGTCCTACGGTCTCGAGCAGGCCCTGTGGTACCAGCGGCAGGGTGCCGACCCGCTGGAGGACGTCACCTTCCACCGATCCAACGCCTTTGAGGTGGTGGCCGAGGAGGTCCACGCGGTACGCACCGGGGTTGGACTCATCGAGACCACCGGGTTCGCCAAGCACGAGTTCACCGGTACGGGCGCCCGGACCCTGCTGAACCGGGTGTTGGCCAACCGAATCCCAGCACCTGGCCGGATGGCCCTGGCCCCGATGCTGGACGAACACGGCCACCTCATCGGCGACTTCACCGTGGCCACGCTGGCCGATCCGACCGACGGTACCGAGACCTTCCTCGTGTTTGGTTCGGGCGCAGCCGAGGGCTACCACGAACGCTGGTTCCGAGCCCGGGTCGCATCGCACCTGAAGACCGACGGAGCACCGGTGACCTACCGGCCACTCGGCCACGAACTGGCCGGGCTGTCCCTGGCCGGTCCAGCGGCTCGAGATGTGCTGGCCGCGGTGGCCGGCTCCTCGGCGGCGGGCGCAGACGTCTCGGGCGACGCCTTCGCCTTTCGAGACATCCGTCGCATGGACCTCGACATGGTGCCAGCGATCGTGGGGCGCATCACCTTCACCGGCGACCTGGGCTACGAGTGCTGGGTGCCCGCCTCGCTACAGCAACGGCTATTCGACCTGCTGATGGAGGCAGGCGAATCGCACGGCATCCACCTGTTCGGCCTCCGGGCACTCGACTCCATGCGCTTCGACAAGGGCTTCGGGGCGTGGGCCAGCGAGTTCCGGCCCATCTACAC
>DPMC01000256.1:3661-3858 GCA_003541675.1 Acidimicrobiaceae bacterium
GTGAGGCGGGCCTGGACTCGTTCGTGGCCCTTCGGACTGTTGACGGCGCCGATCGGGACTTCGTCGGCCGCGATGCCGTAGCGGCCGCCCGCACCACCGGCCCCACACGACGCCTGTGCCTGTTCACCCTCGACGACGGCGGCATTCCCACCGGACGGAATGCCGGTACCGACGTGCTGGGGGACGAGCCAATCTGG
>DPMC01000203.1 GCA_003541675.1 Acidimicrobiaceae bacterium
CGGGGCGTCGTACACGACCGCTCTTCACAACCACCTACCCAGCCGCTAGATCATCTTGAGGAGTTCGTCCTCGTAGGACCAGTCGAACTGGCGGCCACCAGTCTCACGATGCCACGCATGTGTCTGGGCCACCATCGAAGCGAGATCGTGCTGCGGTTCCCAGCCCGTATCGCTCTTCAGGGCATCGATGTCGAAGACCACGCTGCGGTTCCAGCGGTGGATGTTGGGAGCCAAACGCGGAATTACCGAAGCGAACCTGAACCGGTGGCGCACCGCCTGCTGCCTCTTACGTGCTTCCTCGCTCGTTCGGATGTCGATGTTGGCCCGCGACCCGCTGTCGACGGAGATTTCCACCTCCCCGTCCCACAGGGCTTCCATCAACTCGAACGGGACGAACCGGAGATCCGGCTCGATGCCCAGGTGCTCGGCAGTGGTCCGCACGTAACCGAGGTCGGTCTGGAAGCCCTTCCCTGTCAGGTTGTAGCGCCGCCCCACCGTCGCTGGCGCGTGCATGACCGCTTCCAGCGCTCGAGCCTGGTCGTCCACATGGCCGACCTGGGACAGGGTGGTGCCGTCGCCGGGCACCAGCACCGGACGCCCCTGTTCGAGCCGGGCGTACATGCGCTGCTCGCGGTCCGGGATGATGTTGCGGGGCCCGTAGACCATCGAGAAGTACACGACGGTGGCTGGAAACCCGCGCTCGGCGTGGGCGGCCAGCAGCGCGTCCTCGCAGAGCAGCTTGTTGGAGCCGTACTCGATCTGGGTCGCCCCCCGTTCGAGAGGATGGTCCTCGGTGATGGGCAGGTGGTCGGCCGCCGCGTACACCACAGTCGAGCTGGCGAACACGTACTGCCCGGTGCGGCCCTCGAAGAGGTCCATCATGAGGGCTACGTCGTCTGGGTGGTAGGCGCTCACGTCGAACACCACGTCGAACTCGGAGCCGCCGAGCACCTCGCGTACCTGGTCGTGGTCAGTGCGATCGGCGTAGAGGCGGTTGATTCCCTCCGGGAGGGGTGCATCGGTCTGGCCGCGGTTGACGATCGTGACGTCATGGCCCTGGCGGACCAACTCGTGAACCAGGGCCAGCCCGTTGAACTGGGTGCCCCCCATCACGAGAACCTTCTTCGGCGTACCGCTCAACGGACGATTCCCGCCCAGGCCTTTCGCTCCTCCGGCCTCGGGTCGTGCAGCAGTCCGCAATCTTCGTCCAGGTTCATGACCACCCGGCTGTCCGGGGTGTAGCCGGGCCAGCTTCCCAGTGCCGCCGTAGACGGGTCCCCGTCCCGGATGAACGCGATCCAGGCGTCATGGATCGTCTCGGACAGGGCCGTGGGCTGGTCGCCCGGTCCGATGAAGAGGTCGACGCCAGGCCGGTCGATGGTGTTGAAGGTGAACGGGATCTCCAGGGCGTGGGCGGAACCGAACATGCCGTCAAAGGCCCGGGAGTCCCATGAGAAGCGGTACATCCAGGTCCGGGCGCCGTGGACGTGGCGGTACTCGGCGTGCCGGACCGCAGGCATGCCGAACACCTTGTCAGAACCGATGGCGCACGCCAGCCAACCCGGCGCCACCTCGCCAGACCTATCGTCGCCGAGACGGCGTCGGTAGACGCCGAGCAGGCTCTCCGGGTCATCGGTGATGCGGGCCACCACGTCGGTAGCGGCGTCGGCGTCGGCGGTAGTGATCCCCCACAGGGACAACTCGTCCTCGTTGGTGCCGGTGAGCAACGGCACCTCACAGCCGTGACCCTCGGCCACCAGGTCCCGTGGGTCGCCGGGCAGCAGGTCATGCCCCCACACCGGGTAGAAGGGCTCCTGGCTGCGGCCCGTTTCCTGGCCCTGTTCCTCGCTGACGCGTTCCTGGGCCTCGAGGAGGTCCTCGACGGGCATTTCCATCAACTCTTCGGCCGTCGGGTTGCCGAGAGCGGACAGGAAGTCGTCGGCGATGGCCTTGCCGTCGACCGGGTCGAAGGTGTGGTGCAGGGCTCCGCTCTGGGCGATGGCCTGCTGGAAGAGGCCCTCGGTGGACGGCATGGCCAGCAGGTTCGACACGCTGAACGCCCCAGCCGACTCGCCGCCGATGGTGATGCGTTCCGGGTCGCCCCCGAATGCCGCGACGTTGTCGCGGACCCAACGGACGGCGGCCACCTGGTCGAGGGTTCCGTTGATGCCGCAAGTGGCGAAGTCGTCGCCCAGGTGCGCTCCCAGGTCGCAGAACCCGAGCGCGGCGAGCCGGTAGTTGATGGTGACCACGACGATGTCGCCCCGGGTGGCGAACGACGTGCCGTCATACCACGGGGTTGCGCCCTGGCCGTGCTTGTAGGCGCCGCCGTGGATCCAGACGTAGACCGGCCTCAGGGCACCGTCGCGTTCTGACGGCCCGCACGACGGCGTGACCACGTTGAGGGTCAGGCAGTCCTCGTGCCACGCGACGGGCACCCGGTTGGTGAGGCCCTCACCGGGAAGTTGCGGTGCTGCTGGCCCGAACCGGCGAGCGTCCCGAACGCCCTCCCACGGCTCGGGTGGTTCAGGGGCTCGGAAGCGGCGAGGCCCGACGGGGGGAGCGGCATACGGGATGCCGGCGAACAGTTGGACACCCTGGCGGTGTCGTCCTCGCAACTCGCCTTGGGCGACCTGGACCACGGGATCGGCCGGCTTGCCGGAACCCGGTGTGGCTGCGGGCGACGTGCTCATGCCGCGACCCGTAGCACGAGTGCTTCGCCCTGGCCGCCGCCACCGCAAAGTCCTGCCGCCCCCGTGCCGCC
>DPMC01000022.1:0-6662 GCA_003541675.1 Acidimicrobiaceae bacterium
CGAACCGGTCGGGATCGGTTCCCGTCAGGGCTTCGACGAGGGTCGACTTGCCGTGGTCGACGTGGCCCGCCGTGGCAACGACGTGCACCGGTCAGCGCTTGTCGCTAGAGGGGGTGCGGTCGGTGGTTGTCTGCACGGGGGTCGGCTCGGGTGTCAGGCCGGCGAGGGCTGCAGCGATCACGTCGTCATCGTCAGGATGCACGGTCCGGAGGTCAAGCACGGTGGAATGGTCAGTCACCCGGGCCACCACGGGGGGTGAACCGGCACGCAACTCAGCCACCCGGTCACCGGCGAGGACCAGTCCGACCGAAGGGATCTCCACGCCGGGCAGTGTTCCCCCGCCAGGCACGGCCACCGTGTCGGCGACCAGATCGGGTGTCAGATTGGCAGCGATCCGTTCCGCGCGGGCCCGCAGGTCGGAGATTGGCTCGGTGGCCATACGCCAGAACGGAATGGACCAGCCGTCCCGGGTTAGATAGGCCAGTGCCAGGTCCTGAAGAGACTGCAGCACGAGGCTTCCCGGGCGAAGGGCCCGGGCCAACGGATGAGCGGCGCACGCCTCGATGAGGTCGGCTCGACCGGCGATGATCCCAGCCTGGGGTCCGCCCAGCAGCTTGTCGCCCGAGAACGTCACCAACGCCGCTCCGGCCTCCAGTGTCTGACGGGCTGCCGGCTCGTTGGCCAGCCACCCCGGTGGACCGTCAGCCAACCACGGGCAGGCGGCATCCAACAGGCCCGACCCGATGTCGGCCACTACCGGCACGTCTAGAGCAGCCAGTTCAGCCACCGACGCCGACTCGGTGAAGCCTTCGATCCGGTAGTTGGACCGGTGGACGGACAAGGTCAGGGCCACGTCGGGGTCGGACGCGATGGCGGCCGAAAAGTCACCGATGCGGGTCCGGTTGGTAGTCCCGACTTCGACCAGACGGGCACCCGACTGGGCCATCACGTTGGGGATCCGGAAGCCGCCACCAATCTCGACCATCTCGCCGCGTGACACCACCACTCCCCGCCCGGCAGCCAGAGCAGCCAGCACGAGCAAGACAGCGGATGCGCAGTTGTTGACCACCATGGCGGCCTCGGCGCCGCACGCCCGGGCCAGCAGCGCGGGGGCCCGATCTTGCCGAGAACCCCGTGAACCACTAGCCAGATCGAACTCCAGCGTCGTGTAGCGCCGATCGTCGCCTGAAGAAGGGCTCCAGGGTGCCCGGCCCAGATTGGTATGCAACAGCACGCCGGTGGCGTTGACCACGTCGGACAGGAGGGCCCGGGCCGTGGCCTCAGCCAGCTCGCGGGCCCGAACCAGGGCACTGGCCGGTTCGCCCGCGGCCACCGCTTCGGCCACCGCGGTGCGGGCCGCGTCGACCAGTAGGGGGTGGGGCAGGCCGATGTCGGCCAGCGATCGGGCCAGACGGTCGACGCTGGGGGGCCGGTCAGAGGCCGGGCCGGGGGAACTTTCTGAGGGGCGGGTCATGTAGTCGCGAGGATAGGCGGATGGTTCCCGTCCGGGCCCGGCTCGCCGTGTTCCCTCCACAGGGCCCCGCATCGGGGTACCCGTATCGGGCCGCTCTAACATGCGGCCGTGCTCCTGATCCTGTTCCTGGTGTTCGTAGTGACACCGATCGTGGAGTTGGCCGTCATCGTTCAGGTAGCGGGCTCGACCGGGGTACTGAACACCATTGGGTTGCTGGTGCTGGTCAGTGTGGTGGGCGCGTGGCTCGTAAGACGTGAGGGCCTCGGCATCCTGCGTCGGGCCCAGGCGGAGGCGGCTCAGGGCCGGATCCCCGGCCGCGAGATCGTCGACGGTCTGCTGGTTCTGGGTGCCGGTGCTCTCATGCTCACCCCGGGGTTCGTAACCGATGCTGTTGGCCTGGCCCTGCTGTTTCCGCCGACACGGGCCGTGATACGGGCCATGACCACCCGCCGGCTGACTCGTTCGATGGCCAGCGGGGGTACCACCTTTCGGTACGGGTGGCGTGGCGAGGATCCCTCGTCCGGAGGAATCATCGACGCCGGCTCCTGGGAGGACGGGACTCCCGACGGACTGGACGAGCCAGGTCGGCTCGACTGAGTTGTGTTGTACGGATTCTGGCTCAGGCCCCGGCGGCGTCCAGAGCGTCCTCGGCGGCGGCCAGAAGCCGGGCGCTGCAGCCCGCCATGTCTACCGGTGGAGCCGCCTCGGTGACGATGTGTTCCACGATCTCCCGGTAGGCATCGGCCGCCGGACCCTCGCCGAGGGAGATTGGGCGACCGGTATCGCCGGCGGTAGCCACCGCCCCGTCCAGCGGGATGCTTCCGAGCAGTGGGGCTCCGACCTGCTGGGCCAGAGCGCCACCGCCTCCGGCGCCGAACAGTTCATGGCGGCTGCCGTCGGGTGCCACGTAGGCACTCATGTTCTCGACCACTCCGACGATTCGCAGGTAGTTGGCCCGCCCCATGTTGGCCACCCGCACGGCCACCTTCTGGGCGGCCAGGGCCGGTGTGGTCACCACCACCATCTCGGCCTGCGGGAGCATCTTGGCTAGACCCATCTGTACGTCCCCGGTACCTGGCGGCATGTCGATCAGCAGGTAGTCCATCGGGCCCCAGGCCACGTCTTCGCAGAAGTGCTGGACGGCCCGGTTCAGGATCAGGCCCCGCCACATGAGGGCCGACTCCTCGTTGTCGACGAGAAGCCCCATCGACACGACCTTCACGACGCCGTCCCCGATTGGGACCTCAATGGGGTCGATCTTGCCAACCTCGGGAGACCCACCGAGGCGACCCTCGACGCCCAGCATGCGTGGTATCGAGAAGCCCCAGATGTCGGCATCCATGACGCCTACGGTCATGCCGCGGGCGGCCATGGCGGCAGCCAGGTTCACGGTCACTGACGACTTGCCGACGCCTCCCTTGCCCGAGGCCACCATCAGGACCTTGGTGGTCGCCGGCACCTCGGTGTCGGGGGCGTTGCGGCTCACGTTGAATCGGGCCCGGGCCATGGCCGTGGCCTTCTCTTCGGCGTTGAGTTCATCCCACGAGAGGTGGACTGACGACACGCCGGGCAGGTCGGCAACCCGGGCCCGGACGTCGCGTTGGATCTGGGCACGGAGAGGACAACCCGAGGTGGTCAGGGCAATGGTGACGTCGACTCGACCGTCGTCGTCGATAGCCACGGCACGGGCCATGCCCAACTCGACGATGTCGGTGCCCAACTCGGGATCGATGACGCCCCGGAGCACGCCGAGGACATCGGCCTCGGTCGGACTGGTGCCGCCCGGAAGCGTTTCATCCCCGGGTTCAGGCTCCATGCCGCCATGTTATGAGCATGCCCGCCGGCCGACGGCGTCGGATCCTCCGTGGCCATCGGGGTAGGGCCGTGGGTAAACTGTTCATACCGACAGTCACCGCAATTTCGGGAGGAATCGATGATCACGTTGACCGACGATGCCACCACCAAGGTGGGTCAGCTCATCGCTGGTGAATCTGAAGAGGGCCTGGCTCTGCGGGTGGCCGTTCGCCCCGGTGGGTGCTCGGGCTTCAGCTACGAGATGTACTTCGATACTGAGCGGGCCGAGGACGACCTAGAAAAGGCTTACGGCGACGTGCGAGTGGTGGTCGACCAGTCGAGCGCCCAACTGCTCGAGGGCGCCACGCTGGACTACAAGGACGGCCTGAACGAGGCCGGGTTCTCAATCGACAACCCGAACGCCCAGCGAACCTGCGGCTGCGGTCAGTCATTCAGCTGAGTAACCAGACATTCTGATCGCCCTGCGGGGCGACCACTTGCCGGCGCCCCGTGGCGACGGCTTTCGTGGTTTTCAGACAGCGGTGGCCAGGGCGTCAGCCACCTCGGTTGCGTCCATGGTGAAGTGAAGGGCTGCGGTGACGATCCCGTCGAGGTCGGCCACCACGAGGCTTGGTTCGAAGGCCAGGCCGAGCGCCGCCACGGTCGGCGTGGTGGTGAAGTCCCCGGTCTCTGGAGCCATGTAGACCTCGGCATGTACCGCCGACCAGGGCTCAGACTGGACCCGCAGGGCTGAGCGGAGTAGGCCGACGGTCGGTCCGCAGACGTCGGACTGGCAAAACCGCGGTGTGGAGACCAGTAGCGCGACGGGGCCCGGTTGGCTCAGCGCTTCGGCGACGGAGACCTCATGGAACGAGCACGGGCCGTTGGGCTCGGTGCAGATTGGATCGACGCCTGCTGGATCGGTCCGAGTCGGGGTGGCCACCGCCGGAAGTCGGTCTCCCACCTGGATGAGCGTGGTCTCCTCTCGGCCGACAACTCGAAGATGGTGGGGCTCGATCCCGACGTCTCCGGTGGTTCCAGTAGCCAGGTGTACGACATAGTCGCCCGGGTCGTCGACCTGGAACACCAGCGGGAAGTACGGGGTGGCGTGGTCGCCGCCGTGGCGTTCGACGGTGTGAGTGGCCACCACCGGTCCGTCGGCAGCGCCGTTCGCACCTGCGCGTCGGACGGTGAGGTCCAGATGGTCCGGCCCCTCGGTGCCCATGGGCCAGCCGTCCGATCCCAGGAGGACGTAGGGCGCGCGCTGGGCTGAACCGGCGACTAGGGCGCTGGGGGCCACGTACCCGTCGGCGAACCGGGCGCCCAGCCGCCAGCCGGCAGAGACGGTCGAACCGATGGTCGCGGTCGGGGCGGTTGTCCCAGCCGAGGTGCTGGCGGAGCGACCACCGCAGGCGGCCAGAAGCGCGCCGGCGGCCAGCCCGACCAGGACCTGACGCCGACCCGTCGGCTGTGGTTCTGTGCCGGTGGGGTCCTGCATGGTTGGTGACCGTAGTGGTGAGATCGGTGACCGTAGTGGTGAGGTCGGTGACCGTAGTGGTGACCGGGCACACTCCTCGGATGGACACGCCCACCCCGGAGGACCCGCTGGACCGGGGAGCGGTGCGTCTGACTGTCGACGGTCAACCGGTCGAGGTGGCCGACGACGGCCAGACGCTGCTCGATGCACTTCGGGGTCCGGTCGGCAATCGGTCGGTCAAGGATGGGTGCAGCCCCCAAGGCCAGTGTGGCTGTTGCACCGTGTTGGTCGACGGTCAGCCCAGGGTGTCATGCGTGACCCCGTTGCGACGCGTCGCTGGACGGTCGATTACCACGCTGGACGGTCTACCCGAGGGCGACGGTGAACGGTGGGCTGACGCCTTCTGTGCTACCGGTGGCAGCCAGTGCGGATTCTGCACGCCAGGCATCATCATGCGTTTCGCCGGGCTGGAGGGCTCGGTTCCCGATGACTTGCCGAGCGACCATTCTCTGGGTGCTCGGGCCCTGAGCGATCAGGCTCCGCCGGACCGCGATCGTGCGGCCCGCGCCCTGCACGCCCATCTCTGTCGCTGTACCGGTTGGCAGACCGTGCTCGACGCCTGGGAGGTCGGCGTTGGCATCCGGACGACGGATGGGATCTCGTCGGGCGAACCCGTCGACCGGGACGCTTCAGCCCGTCGGGCCACCCTTGAGGGACGTAGTCCTCAGAAGGTGGGCCCCGAGGTGGCGCTCGGTCGTGGTGGGTTTGCGGCCGACACCGCTCCGGTCGAGGCCCTGGTCGCCGTGCCCGGTGACGGACCGGTCGACGATCCCGGCTCCTGGGTGGTTGCCGACACGCTGGCCGCTGCCCGCCGGGAAGCAGGCAAGGTCCAGGGCCGTCGGACCACGGCCGACGTCGTGCCGCCGTTGGAGGCCCCCGCCGGTAATTGGGCCAGTGTCCTGCGAACCGCGTGGGTCGAACCGGCTCCGCTGGAGACCGATGCCGTCTGGTGCATGCCCGGGAGCGAACCGGTCGGGCCCTTGGCCAACGGCGGGGCCTTCGGGGCCAAGGTTGATTCTCCACTGCCCGCGGTGGCCCGGGTTCTGGCCGACGCCCATGGTTCAACCGTTCTGGTCGCCCCATCGCGGGAGGACACCGTTCAATTCGGTCCTAAGCGTCCCCCGGTGGCCGGCGGGGCCTCGGTGGATGGAACCGGCATCCTCCGGGTGGTTCGCACCTCGGGGATCGTCGATGCGGTGGCTGCCGTGGCACCCGGTCTGGACGTTGTCGAGGTCGATGTGGTCGGGCCACCGACCAGCCCCAACGTGCGGGCTGCCGGCTGGGCTGAAGCCGTGGTCCTTCTCACTGGTGCTGGAGCGATGACGCCCGGCCAACCTGTGGTGTCACCCGCAGGTGCCGAAGCCGTGGCGACTGTCGACGACGATGGCATCCGGGTCATTGTCCGGTGTGGCGACCCGCTCGATGAGGTGGTGCTGCGGTCCTACTGCATCGGTGCGGCCCACATGGCGTGGAGCTGGATCACCTCGGAGGGCTTGTCGGTCGATGGTGATGGTGTTGTCCACGACCTGACCATCCGGTCCTTCGGCATCGTCCGGGCGACGGAGACCCCGCCGGTCGTCGTCGAAGTGCTGCCCGACGACGGTACGCCGATCAACGGATCGGATGCCGTGTTCGCCGCGGTGGCCGCTGCGACGTGGTGTCATAGGGGATGCCCTCCGGACCTGCCGACCGGCTAGCCATCCGTCGGGTTGTGGAAGGATCCAGAACCCACCCACGAATCCTGTCCCCTTCGAGCAACCCAGTCCCCGAGCAAAGGAGTTCTTCCATGAGCAACACCGCTGGCCCCTACACCCCCGTCGTCCGCGCCGGCGATCTGCTGTTCGTCAGCGGGCAGGT
>DPMC01000022.1:7083-7360 GCA_003541675.1 Acidimicrobiaceae bacterium
GGGCTCAGGTCGAGGCAAACGGAGCGATGCTCGATCAGGTGGTCAAGACCACGGTGTTCCTTACCGACATGGGCAACTTCGCGGCGATGAACGAGATCTACTGTGAGGCGTTCGGTGACAGCCGTCCGGCCCGTTCGTGCGTGGCCGTGGCCGCCCTACCCCTGGGCGCCATCTTCGAGGTGGAGGCCATCGTCCACGTCGGCTGAACCGTTGGCCGTGGCGGTCGACGGCGCCAGAGTGCGCTGGCCACGGTCCGAGATGGCAGACTGCGGCCATG
>DPMC01000135.1 GCA_003541675.1 Acidimicrobiaceae bacterium
ACGCCCCCAGGGAAAGAGCCCGGCCGGCCGTTGGGAATCCAGCACACTGGTAGGCATGCGTTACGCGACCCGCGCTCCACTGGCTGTCCGGACGGCCGACACCCGCCAACGGTTGGTCGCGCTCGTCATCGGCGTGGTGGCCGCCTCGGCCGGCGGCCTGGTGCTGGCGTCCGCCGAGGGGATGCTGACCGACCTCCCCGGCCTGCTCCTACTCGTCCCGGGCGCCATCGCTCTGCGGGGCAACGTCTTCGGCGCCGTGGGCAGCCGGCTGGGCACCGCGGTGCACACTGGAACCTTCCGCCTGTCGGCCCGGGCCGACGGAGTGGTGGGCCAGAACATGCTGGGTGCGGCGGCCCTTTCGCTGGTGCTCAGCGCGGCGCTCGGGGTTCTGGCCCGGGGCACAGCTGTGGTATTCGGCATCGCACCCACCATGACGCTGGCCGATTTCGTGGTCGTCTCGACCCTCGGGGGACTGCTGGCCTCGGTAGCGGTCGGAGTGGTCACCGTCGGGCTGGCTGCCGGTTCGGTCCGCTTCGGGTGGGACCTCGACAACGTGATGGCGCCGCTGGTGTCCACGTTGGGTGACCTGGCCACCGTGCCCGCCCTCGTGGTGGCCGCCATGTTGGCCGACCGGGCCGGCCTTACCGACACCGTCGGACTGGGTGTGCTTGCCGCAGCGCTGGCGGTGCTGGTCGTGGCGTGGCGAACACCGCTCGACGAGGTTCGTCGGATCGTCCGCCAGTCGGTCCCCGTGTTGGCCGTGGCCGGCATGCTGGACCTGGCGGCCGGAGTGACCGTCGAGAAGCGTCTCGATGACCTGTTGGCCGCCGAGGCGCTTCTCGTGCTGCTTCCAGCATTCCTAGGGACGGCCGGGGCCCTCGGCGGGATCCTGTCCAGCCGTCTGTCCACCCACTTCCACCTGGGCCTCGACGACGCCAAGCCGCTTCCCAGCCGATCCAGCCTCCGTGAGGCTCGCTCGGTCGGCCTAATCGCCGTGCCGGTCTTCGTACTCTGTGCTGCTCTCGCCCAGGGGGCGTCAGTGATCACCGGACAAACCACACCGGGGCTCGGCAACCTGCTGCTGGTTGTGCTCATGGCCGGAGCGGTGGCCACCGTGCTGGTCGTCCTCGTGGCCTACTACACGACAATGGCCGCCTTCCGGTTCGGCCTAGACCCCGACACCTACGGCATCCCGATGGTGCTCTCGGTGCTCGACCTGATCGGTGCGTTCACCCTCGTCCTGGCAATGCTCGCCGTGGGGGTGGCATGAATCGACATGATCTCTCCCGGCCCAGAAGGAAACGAAATTACAATGACCCCGGACATCGAGTGAGGAACTGATGGACGACAGACCACGAACCCTGCGGGCCATGTTGGCCGAGGCCAAGGACATGTCGGAGTTGATGGTCGACCTGGCCTATGCCGCGGTCTACTTCGGCGACCCTGACATGGCCGAAGAGGTCGACGAGCTCGAAGAGCAGATGAGCGAGCTGGTACACGACATGCGCGCGGTGTGCGTACTGGCCGGCCGCAGCCCCCGTGACGCCGAGGGGATGTCATCGGTGCTCCAGGTGGTCTCGGCTATCGAGCGGATGGCCAACGACGCGGTCGACATCGCCCGGATCGTCACCCACCGTCTGGGCATTCCCCACCAACTGGTGGCCGATCTATCCGACGCCGAGGAGGTATCCCACCGGGTACTGGTCAGCGACGGCTCGCACATGGCCTACCGGCCCCTGTCGGCCCTCGAGTTGACCGTGCAGGCCGGAATGAGGGTCATGGCGGTTCGCCGGGGTCGCCAGTGGATTACCGACGTGGACGGCGACACCGTGTTGGTTCCCGGCGACGCGTTGTTCCTCCATGGCTCGAGCGATGGGATCACCCGTCTACGCGAACTAGCCGCCGCGCCGGTCTGGGAACCGTTACGCCCCGAGGACGGCGAGGCCCTGACCGATCTGGATCGTGCCGTTGACGTGCTGGTCGAGATGAAGAACCTTTCCGAAGCAGCCGTCGGACTGGCCTACAGCGCGCTGGTGCTCGGCGACCGTGGGCTGGCCGCCGAGGTGGGCCACCTCGAGGAACGGCTTGACGAGATGAAGGACCACCTCGAATTGTGGGTACTAGGTGCGGCTGCCGAGGGGCTGAACCCGTCGTCGCTACGCGGTCTCCTACACCTAGCCGAGGCCGCCGAGGACCTAGGCGATCAGGCCCGAGCCATGGTCTGGCTAGTCGAGGAGGGTGAGGAACTGCCCCCGATCCTGGGGATCGCCTTGGGCGAGGCCGACGAGGTGGTGGTTCGATTCCCGGTGGCTACCGACAGCGCCGTGGACGGGGCCACCCTCAAGGTCCTGCAACTCAACATCGAACCCGGCTTCACCGTGTTGGCCGTCCGTCGAGGCGGTGGTTACGTCTACCGGCCCCGAGGTCAGGTTCGCCTGTCAGCGGGCGACGAGATCATCGCCAGTGGCCCCGACGAAGGTCAGGCCCTCCTGGCTGCCATGTGCGGCTGGCAGCTTGTCGAGGATGACGAGGGCGAAGACGAGTTGTTGCCCGTCGGCTGATCGGGATCCAGTTCGGCCTGCGGGTCGGCCGGGCCGAAAAGGTCAGTCAGCGGATTCCTCGCCGGGGTCCTCTACCGGCGCTTCGGGAACAGATACAGCTCCTGGCGCCATCCCGTCGCCGTCGCCGTTGAACAACTCGGCGATCGCTCCGATCGACCCGAGCGTCGCTCCGAGATCGGTGGGCAGGAAGATCTTGGTGGCCCGACCGTCGGCGATCACCCCGAGGGCCTCGAGGTACTTGATGGCCAGAAGATCCGGTGTCGGGCCACCGTCGTGGATGGCTTGGTAGACGCTGCGGACCGCCTCAGCCTCACCCTCGGCCACCGTGAGCTCCCGGTAGCGCTCGGCGTCGGCCACCGCCCGGATGGCGTTGGCCTCACCCTCGGCTTGGAGAATGGCCTGCTGACGGTCGCCCTCGGCGGCCAGGATCACCGACTGCTTGTCGCCCTCGGCCCGGGTAATGGCCGCCTCGCGGGTGCCGTCGGCCTCAAGTACCACGGCTCGGCGGTTGCGTTCGGCCTTCATCTGCTCGTGCATCGCGTTCATGACGTCGGTCGGCGGGTCGATCCGTTGGATCTCGACGCGCACGACCTTCACGCCCCATTTGTCGGTGGCGTCGTCGAGCACCTCGCGAAGCGCCACGTTGACGTTGTCGCGTGACGTCAACGCGTTGTCCAACGACATGTCGCCGATCACGTTCCGCAGGTTGGTCTGGGCCAACTTGGTGACGGCCAGCATGAAGTTGGCCACGTTGTAGATGAGGCGCTGGGCATCGGTGGGCTCGTAGTAGATGACGGCGTCCACAGTGACCGTCACGTTGTCCTTGGTGATGACCTCCTGCGGGGGTACGTCGATGACCTGCTCGCGCATGTCAACTCGGGCAAGCGACTGGATGACCGGGATGATGAGCTTGAGACCTGGGTCCACGGTGGCCTTGTAGCGACCCAACTGTTCGACAATGCCCTTCTGATACGGGCGGACGATCTTGATGCCAGCCGCGGCGAAGGCAAACAGCACCACGGCGACGACGGCGAGCACGACGACGGATATAGCCATGGGGGATCCTTTCGATTGTCGGGTTTGGTCAGCTGATGGGTCGCACCACGGCTCGGGTGCCTTCGATGCGGACGACTTCGATGGCGGTGCCGGTAGGTAACGGCGTACCGTCGTCGGACTCTACGTGCCAGTCTTCACGGCCGATTCGTACCGTGCCCAGACGGGTCCCAGCCTCGTCGGGTTCGCTGGTCACCATGCCGGTCTCGCCCACCAGTCGGCCGGCACCCACTCCCACCGGGTTGCCGCCC
>DPMC01000067.1 GCA_003541675.1 Acidimicrobiaceae bacterium
GGCGGTCTCCCGGTCTGGGCGTGTATCGACGCCGAGGGCCACAAGCACACCAGCCACCCCGACGACGGCCAACATCAGCATCACCCGGCGGGCCCCCTGGACGGGGTCGTCGGTGCCGATCAGCAGGGCCACGGTGACGGCCACGCTGGCCACGCTGCCAAATTCGGACATGATCCGATTGGTGGCCCCGGCCTGGCCCAGAGACTTGGCCGGTACGTACCGCATAGCCAGCGACGCACTGTTGGCATGGGCCAGCCCGATGCCCAGCGCGTAAAGCCCTACCGCCGGAAACCACAACGAGAGGTCGGTGGTCTCCCCAACCCCGGATCGAAACCACAGGGCGCCGACCACCATGCACAGGCCTCCGGGCACGATGAGACGTCGGTGACCAAACCGGTCGGCCATGCGTCCGCTCAGGAAACTCATCGGCCCGCCGATCAGGGGCACGATGGCCAGCGTCGCTCCGGCGGCCGCCGGTGCCATCCCCCACGGCCCGACCAGCAGGGTGATGAACGCCAGGTACGTTCCGGCGAAGTTCCCGGCGATGAGAAAAGCAAGTGCGTTACCACGCGGGTAGTACCGGATCCGGTACAGCGACATGTCGAGTATGGCGTCGTCCCGCTTCGAGGATCGCACCACCACCCCCACCATGGCCACCGGCGCCGCCACGAGGGCGATCACTGTCCCCACTCCAGTCCAGCCCCACGACTCGGCCTGCACGATCCCGGTGGCCAACGCGGCCAACCCGGCCACCAGCAGCAGGACTCCCCATAGATCAGGTCTGAGCCGGCTCGACTCAGTGGTCGCCGGTCGATCCACGGGCAGGAACCGGAGTCCGAGAAGCACGGTGACCAGGGCTATTGGCGTGTTGAACCCGAACGTCCAGCGCCACCCCACGGCACCGATGACCAGGCCCCCAACCACCGGGCCAAGCACGAGGGAGATCCCGCCGAGTCCACCGAAGGCTCCCACCGCGGTGCTTCGGCGGTCGGCGGGGAAGGCGTTCAACAGGATGGCCATGGCCGCTGGACCCTCAAGGGCCAACCCTGCTGCCTGGACCACCCGGGCCGCCACCAGGAATGGAAGCGTGGGCGACACGGCAACCAACACTGATCCCACAGCCAGAAGGGTCACTCCCGACAGGAACATCCGGCGCCGCCCGAACCGGTCCGAAAGCCAGCCGCACGGAATCAGGAGGGCACAGAGGGTGATGGCAAAAGCGTTGAGGACCCACGAGGTGGCCGCCGGACCGGCATCGAAAGTTCGCTCGATCTCGCCAAACGACACGAAGGTCACCGAGTAGTTCATCGACGCGGCCACCACCGAGCCGGCCAACAGGGCATACGTCCGCCAGGGTGAGAGGCTGGCTTCGACAGCGCCGTTCTCCAGTCCGCTCTCCGGCCCGCCCCTGGTCATCCCGGCAGTCTCGTCGGTTCCCAGACCTGTGACGACACAGGTTGACAAAACATTCCGACGAAACCATTGTCGACCTGTGCCGGCCTCCCGGCAGATCCATTTCCTCCAATCCAGAGATGAGAAACAGCCATGTCCGACGACTACTCCAAGGTGCTGCTCGAAGAATCCGAGATGCCCACACAGTGGTACAACGTCATTCCGGACCTACCGACGCCGCCACCGCCGCCGCTGCACCCCGGCACCCTCGAGCCGATTGGCCCCGATGATCTGGCCCCGCTCTTCCCGATGGCCCTCATCATGCAGGAGGTTTCCACGGACTCGTACATCGACATTCCCGGTGAGGTACTTGACGTCTACCGACTCTGGCGTCCGAGTCCACTCCTGCGGGCTCGCCGCCTCGAGAAGGCCCTGGACACCCCGGCAAAGATCTTCCTCAAGTACGAAGGCGTCAGCCCCGCTGGCTCCCACAAGCCCAACACCGCTGTCCCCCAGGCGTTCTACAACGCCCAGGAAGGCGTAAAGCGACTGACGACCGAGACTGGAGCGGGCCAGTGGGGCTCCGCTCTCGCCTTCGCTACTGCCCAGTTCGGGCTGGACTGTGAAGTCTGGCAAGTTCGGGCGTCCTACGACCAGAAGCCGTATCGCAAGACGATGATGGAACTGTGGGGCGCGACACTCCACGCCAGTCCTTCGAACCTGACCGAGGCAGGTCGCGCCATCCTGACAACCGACCCCGACAGTCCAGGGAGCCTCGGTATCGCCATTTCCGAAGCCGTCGAGCAGGCCGCACAGAGCGAGGAGACCCGTTACGCCCTTGGGAGCGTCCTCAACCACGTGCTGCTCCACCAGACCATCATTGGAGAAGAGGCGCTTCTGCAGTTGGCCAAGGTCGACGAGACCCCTGATCTCCTGGTCGGGTGTACCGGCGGTGGCTCCAATTTCGGCGGCCTCTCATTTCCGTTCCTCCGCGAGAAGCTCGCTGGCCGGATGGACCCAGTGATCCGATGCGTGGAGCCGGCAGCATGCCCGTCTCTCAGCCGCGGCGAGTACCGGTACGACTTCGGTGATACCGGCCAGCTGACCCCACTGGTCAAGATGCACACCCTCGGCCACACGTTCATCCCGGAC
>DPMC01000178.1:0-1628 GCA_003541675.1 Acidimicrobiaceae bacterium
CCCAGGTCACCTTCGAATACGAGGGAAACACCCCGGTACGGCTCCGGACGGTCCTGGTGTCGACCCAGCACAACGACGGGATCGACCGGGATTCGATGATTCGCCCGGACCTGATCGAGCAGGTCATCCGACCGGTGATCCCCGAGCAGTTCGCCGACGACGACTACGAGGTGCACGTCAACCCGACGGGCCGGTTCGTGATCGGTGGTCCAGTGGGAGACGCCGGCCTAACCGGTCGAAAGATCATCGTGGACACCTACGGCGGCATGGCCCGCCACGGTGGTGGCGCCTTCTCAGGCAAGGATCCGTCCAAGGTCGACCGCTCAGCGGCCTACGCCACCCGATGGGTGGCCAAGAACTTGGTGGCGGCGGGAGTGGCAACCCGTTGCGAGGTCCAGGTGGCCTACGCCATCGGTATGGCCCGCCCGATCTCGGTACTGGTCGACACCTTCGGTACGGCCAACGTAGACCCGGAGCGGATTTCGGCCTGCGTGCAGGAGGTCTTCGACCTCCGTCCGGCGGCCATTATCCGCGACCTAGACCTGAAGCGCCCGATCTACGGTGAGACCGCGGCCTACGGGCACTTCGGCCGGCCCGGACTCCCCTGGGAGGCCACCGACCGGGTGGACGACGTCCGTTCCTTCCTGGGCCTGGGCTGAACCGGAAGTCGTTGACCCGGTGAGTGTCGGGTCGATCGGAGAGGCCGGGCCGGAGCAGGGCCGACTGGCGTTCGACGAGGTTGAGCCGGCTTCGGGGGAACCAGAAGTGGATGTCGCTCCCTACGAGACCGCGGGACCCGACGAGGGGCCGAAACGTGTGGTCCGGGTCCTACCGGACGTCGCTGCGGTCTCGAAGGCCTTCGACTACCTGGTTCCCGAGGCATGGTCAAGGGACGGTCGGGGTGAGCGCCTCGGCATCGGAAGCCGTGTCCGGATCATCCTGCACGGCCGGCGGGTGGCCGGATGGGTGGTGGACGATCAGGTCGAGCCACCACCGGGGGTTGCCCTGCGGCCGCTCTCACGTCTGAGTGGTCTCGGCCCCAGCGTCGAACTGATCGAGCTCGCCCGTTGGGCGGCCCACCGCTGGGTCGGCCCAGTGGCCGGTCTGTTGTCCACGGCGTCGCCGCCCACGATGGTCGAGGCGCTCGGATCGCCACCCCACCCGTGGACCGTGCCGACCACCGGCGATCGGTGGTACGACGAGGCATGGCGGGTGGATCCCGATGGTCGGCCGTCGGTGGTGCGACTCCCGCCGGGTGACGATGTGCTGCCGCTGGTGTTCGAGGCGGCCCGCCTCGGTGACGCGCTGATCCTGGCTCCCACAGCCGAGGCCGTTCGACGGCTGGCCGGTCAGCTGCGGCGAGCGGGCGTCCCGGTGTCCGTGGCCCCTCGGGACTGGGCCCGGGCAGCGGCCGGGGGCGTGGTGGTGGGAGCCCGAGCGGGGGCATGGGCACCAGTCCGGGATCTTCGGGCGGTTCTGGTGCTCGACGAGCACGATGATGCCTACCGGGAGGAGCGGTCACCGACCTGGAACGCCCGCGACGTGGCTGTCGAGCGGGCTCGACGGGCAGGGGTGCCCTGTGTGCTGGTCTCGGCCAACCCGAGTGTCGAATCCCTCGAGGTGGCCAG
>DPMC01000178.1:2026-22951 GCA_003541675.1 Acidimicrobiaceae bacterium
GATCGTCGGACAGACGACGCGGCGCGAAGCGGGCTGTTCAGCCCCCTACTGGTGCCGGTCCTGCGCGGTGACGGTGGCGACCCTGTCGTGTGCGTCCTCAACCGGAAGGGTCGGTCACGGCTGCTGGCCTGTAATGCCTGTGGTGTGCTGGCCCGCTGCGAGGTCCACGACGCGGCGCTCATCGAGGACCGGCCGGCCGGAGTCGATGAGATGCCCGGGTTGCGTTGCCCAGTGGATGGTGCCGTACGGCCGGTGGTGTGCGACAGCTGCGGCGGCACACGAATGCGAAACCTCCGGGCCGGGGTGAACCGGGTACGCGAGGAACTCGAGGCGCTGGCCGGTCGACCCGTCGTGGAGGTGACCGCGGAAACCGATCCGTCGGCGTTGGACGGCGTCCATGCCGGGCTCTTCGTGGGAACCGAGGCGGTACTCCATCGGATTGGCCGTCGAGTGGCCCGCGTGGTCTTTTTGGATTTCGATCAGGAGTTGCTGGCGCCACGGATGCGGGCCGCCGATCAGGCCATGGCCCTGTTGGCCAGGGCCGCCCAACTGCTGGGGCCTCGGTCGGCTGGCGGACGCCTCATTGTCCAGACGCGCCAACCCGACCATGAAGTCCTCCAGGCCGTGCTCCACGCCGACCCGGGTCGGCTGGCCGTTGCGGAGCGCGAGCGTCGGGAGATTCTCGGCCTGGCGCCGTTCGGGGCGTTGGCTCGTATCTCGGGTGCCGTGGCGCCAGCATTCATGGAGCGACTGGCTGCAGCCGAGGGTCGGACGGGACCCGGCATCGAGGTGATGGGCCCCAGGGACGACGCCTGGTTGGTCCGGGCACCCGATCCCGGCGCCCTTTCGGACCTCCTCCGGTCGGTTGAACGCCCTTCCGGACGACTCAGAATCGAGGTCGATCCGGCCCGGGCCTGAATGGGAACAACCGGCAACCGTTCTACCAGCGTCGACGGTTCAGCTCGTAGAGGGCGATGCCGGCGGCGGTGGAGACGTTGAGGCTCCCGACCTTGCCGAGCTGGGGGATGAACGCCACGGTGTCGCAGGCATCAAGCACGGTGCTCGAGAGACCCCGGTCCTCATGGCCGAGGGCTAGGCAGGTCCGGTCCGGGAATGCCACGTCGTGGATGGGGAGAGCACCATCGGCCAACTCGACACCTACCAGCCCGTACCCGGCCGACGCGATAGCTGCCAACGCCTCGTCGGCCTCCTCGCAAATCGTCCACGTGAGGTACCGGCCGGTCCCGAGGGCCGTCTTGGCCACCTTGGCGTGCGTAGGTGGACTGGTGGCCCCGGCCAACCAGAGGTGGGACACCCGGTAGGCGGCGGCCGTCCGCAGGATGGCCCCCACGTTGTACGGGGTCTGGACGCTGTCGAGCAGCAGGGCCACGTCTGGTTCGCTTCGGCGGCGCCATTCGCGGTGGAGGCGTTTGAGTCCGGTGCCATCGAGGTTCTTCATGCGGAGCTCTTCATGTCGGGTTCCTGACGTCGGGCTCCACGCGGGCCACATCCAGCAGACGGAATCCCTTGCGCGACCCCCTCCGGGTGGTGGTCCAGCCCACTCCGTCGAGCCATCGGGCGAGGGAGTCGGCCCCCAGGTGGCGTTGGACCACCAGGTGAGCCGTCCCTTCGGGGGCGAGCCGACCCAGCCAGCGGTTCAGGAGGTCGTGGAGGGCTTCCTTGCCGATACGGATGGGCGGATTGGACCAAAGGCCGGCCAATGACAGGTCGTCAGGGACCTCGTCGGGCGCCACCACCCGTACGCCGTCCAGGCCGGCGTTGGCGGCATTAGCCCGGCACAGGTCGCGGGCCCGTTCGTTCACGTCGACGGCCCACACCGTGGCCTCGGGGTTACGGGTGGCCAGTGCACAGGCGATGGGTCCGTAGCCACAACCCAGGTCCATGAGAGCAACTGGACCGGTCGGTGGCGGCGGCCCCTCTAGCAGCAGATACCGGGTTCCGCGGTCGACCCGGTCGGCGGAAAATACCCCCCGGTCGGTAGCCAGCGTCAGGTCGACGTCGGGAAGTAGAAGGGAGACCTCGCCCGGTCGCGACACCGCCTCAGGTCGATCCGACCAGTAGTGCTGGTCCTTCCGGGCGTCCACGGTGGCGACGGTAGCCTCGTCGCCGTGTCCACCCACGAGATCAGGGTCATTGGCGACCCCGTCCTTCGCACGCCGGCTGCCGACGTGACCAACGTCGACGGCGCGCTGGCTCGGTTGTGCGAAGACATGTTCACCACCATGTACGAGGCGCTAGGCATCGGACTGGCAGCCCCCCAGGTCGGCGTGCAGAAGCGTTTCTTCGTATACGACCACGGCGAGGACTCCGGCGTGGTTCTGAACCCGCGGATCGTGGAGTCCGACGGCGAGTGGGCCTTTGAGGAAGGGTGTCTCTCTGTGCCCGGCCTGTCGTGGGAAATCGTCCGCCCGAAGACGATCCACCTGGTAGGCGTGGATCTCGACGGCAACGAGCTCTCGATCGAGGCCGACGAGTTGGAGGCCCGACTCTTCCAACACGAGATCGACCACCTGGATGGGGTTCTGCTAGTCGACCACCTCGATGACGAACAGCGGCGAGACGCCCGTCGTGCCCTAAACGAGTTGACCGTGGCTCGCCCGAGCCAGCCTGGTGGGTCCTTCCCAATGGACACAGGTGGCCGATCGTCGGGCGGGGGACTTCAACTGCCGTGACGGCCACCGTCCCGGAGCGGCCCCGCCGTCTGGCCTACCTCGGGAATCCGGCGGTCGCCGTGGCACCCCTGCGGGCACTTCACGAGGCCTCCGAACGACTGGGTACCGAGGTCGTCGTGGTGGTCACCGCCGAAGACCGTCGACGGAGCCGGCGGGGAGCGCCGTCGCCCACCCCAGTGGCTCAGGCCGCGGTCGAACTCGGTCTCCCAGTTACCCATGACCTCTCGTCGGTCGTCGATTCGGATGCAGACCTGGGAGTGGTGGTTGCCTACGGCCAGATCATCCCGGTGACGTTGTTGAACCAGCTACCCATGATCAACCTGCACTTCTCGCTACTACCCCGATGGCGGGGTGCGGCACCTGTCGAACGGGCGTTGCTGGCCGGCGACGTCGCAACAGGGGTCTGTCTCATGGACGTGGCCGAGGAACTCGATACCGGTGGCATCCGGGGTCGGGTGGCCACACCGATCGGCCCGGACGAGACGGCTGAGGACCTACGGGGACGACTCGGAGACCTGGGTGCCCGGCTCCTGGTGGACGGCCTGGCCGCTGGCCTCGAGACCTCCGAGCCCCAGCAGGGAGAACCCACGTGGGCCCACAAGATCGGGAGCGGTGACCTGTGGTTGGACTGGTCCCGTTCGGCCACCGAATTGGACCGGATGGTCCGGGTGGGCGGCGCTCACACCACATTCCGGGGCGAACGGTTCAAGGTGCACTCGGCCGTTCCGTGTGATGGGCCCGCCAACGGTCCTTCCCCCGGAACGCTGGTGGGAGACATGGTGGCAACAGGATCCGGTGGCCTGCGCCTGGTCGAGGTCCAACCGGCCAATCGGGCCCGAATGACATTCGGTGCGTGGGTGACCGGTGCCCGCCCGACCGATGGCGAGGGGTTCGCTTCTGATGGGTGATGCCCGAGGGTTGGCCATCGAGGTGCTGGGACGCATCGAACATGATGGGGCGTACGCCAACCTGGCGCTACGGGCCGCGCTGGACCGGTCCGACCTGGAGCGACGGGACCGGGCGTTCGTCACCGACATGGTGTACGGCACGACCCGGATGCGACGGGCCTGCGACCACCTGGTGGACAGGTTCCTCCATGACGAGATCCAGCCCGAGGTCCGCACGGTGCTTCGTCTGGGTGCTTGGCAACTGGCCTTCGGTGGGGTTCCGGCACACGCCGCGGTCTCGGCCACCGTCGCCGTGGCACCCCGACGGGTGCGCGGCCTGTGCAACGCCGTGCTGCGTCGAGTCGCCGACGAACAACGGGCAGGAGCACCGCCCTGGCCGTCGCCGGCTGTGGCCCTGAGTTGCCCCGAAAAGGTGTTGGACCGGCTGGTGACCGACCTTGGCGAGGCCGACGCGATGGCGGCCATGGAATCCATGAATCGTCCGGCACCCGCCGTGGTGCGTGACGACGGCTACTACCAGGATCGAGCCTCCCAGCTGGTGGTCGAGGCGGTACTGGCCCCGGACCTCGGTGACAGGGAAGCGTCGGGAGCCGGAACACCTGTCGGTGAACGGATCCTGGACCTCTGCGCGGCACCTGGAGGGAAGGCCACGGCGCTGGCCGCGTCGGGTGGCCGGGTGGTGGCCTGCGACCTTCGGGAACGACGCCTCGGGCTCGTGGCCGACAACGCCCGCCGGCTGGAGCGTGACCTATTGCTGGTCGCAGCCGACGGTCGAGCGACGCCCTTCCGATCGGGTTCGTTCGACCGGGTTCTGGTGGACGCCCCGTGTTCGGGCCTCGGGGTCCTGCGACGCCGGGCTGATGCCCGCTGGCAGGAGGGCCGGTTCACCGATGTCGCGATCAGCGAGTTGGCCGACCTGCAGGTGGAACTACTGAACGGTGCCGTCGACCTCGTGGCATCAGGGGGCCTGCTGGCTTACAGCGTGTGCACTCTGACGGCTGCCGAGACCTCCGGGGTCGATCGTCGGATCCGGGCCGCCCACCCGACGCTGGTTCCCGAGCCGGTGGGGGAGCCGTGGCGACCCCATGGCGACGATGGTGGTGGAGGGCTTCTAATGCCTCAGGACCTGGACAGCGAGGGGATGGCGGTCTTCATGTACCGGGTCGGGTCAGGCCAGTAGCCCGACCCTGAGGTGTTCGAGCACCGCATCGAGTGCGTCGCGCGTCGGGTGACCCGGCTCGTCGACCAGTTCGTCGGTCAACACCGAGTGGGCCCGCTTGGAGATCCGGTGCTCGTTGCCCGGTGACGAGTCGATCTCCACGCCAATGAAGCCGTCGCCGAACTCCTCGGCCAGCCGCTCGAAGCGCTCGGCAGGGGCCATGGAATCCTCGCTGAACCGGAGGCCCAGAACACAGACACCAGCGTCGTCCCCTCGGTCGCCACGCACCCGCTCCCGCACGATCTCCAGATCCCGGTTCGATATGCCCAACGATCGTCGTCGCCGACCACCAATAGGCAGCGGCAGGCTGGGTTGGCTGAGCACCGGGGCCAGCATCCGCCGGTCGACCATCATCCCGAGTGCGAATCCTCCGGTGAAGCACATGCCGACCGCGCCAACGCCCGGGCCGCCACAACGGCCGTGCTCGAAGGCGGCCAGCGCCCGCAGCCAGTCGGTCACCGGCGAGGTGCGGCGTCTCAGGAAGGCCGTGAACTCCCGTGAAACGCATCCGCCAGCCAGCGATCGAAGGATGTAGCCGGGGGTGGCCCGACGTCCCGGCGTTCCGAACAACGAAGGAAGGACGGCCGTGCAGCCGATGGCGGCCACCCGTCGCCCGAAGTCGGCTACCCGGGGAGTGATGCCGGGCATCTCGGCCATGACGATGACCGCCGGCCCACTGCCGGTCCGCAGCACGGTCCGGGTGGTCCCACCGTGGGCGAACTCGTCAATCTCGTACCCGGCCAGTGCATCGATGTCCATCGGTCGAGCCATCGGCTGAGGGTACTCCCGGACACCGGGCCGGATCGGGGCGTCGACGGGGCCTCCGGTATCGTCCGGGGATGGACGCACACGATCACGGGCCGGCCGGCGAGACGCCCGCTGATCCGGTACTGGCTGTCAAGGTCCTGACCGTCTCGGACGGTGTGGTGCACGGGGTTCGCGAAGACCGCTCCGGAGCCGCCCTCGTCGCTCTCTGCGACGATCAGGGGTGGCACGTGGCCGAGACCGCGGTGACGGCCGACGGCGTCGATGAGGTGGCAGGGGCGCTACAGCGGCTGGCTGAAGGCTTCCACGGCCTGATCGTGACCACCGGAGGGACAGGGTTCGGCCCGCGCGACCTCACCCCAGAGGGAACGCTCGCAGTCCTGGGCCGTCAGGCTCCTGGTCTGGCCGAAGCGATGCGCCTGGTCAGTCCACTGGGCCGCCTATCGCGCGGTGTCGCAGGCACGCTGGGCACCGCACTGGTCGTCAACACCCCGGGTTCGGCGCGAGGCTGCGTCGAATGCCTGGAGGCGGTGGCCGATGTGGTCCCCCACGCCGTCCGCCTGTTGGTCGACAATGCCGACCCGCATCCCTCCGGCGAAGGATCCGGTGGCGGTCATGGTTGAACAGGCCGACGACCTGACCCCCGGAACGTCGGGCGACGGGCCGGCCATGGACGCGGCCATTGCCGCGGCGGCGACCGCTCGCTACCGGACGTCGCCGAATCCCTGGGTGGGTTCCGTGGTCCTGGTCGACGGCCTGATCGTCGGCACGGGTGCCACCGAACCGCCCGGCGGCGCACACGCCGAACGCTCGGCCATGGATGCCGCGACGCTGGCCAACGGCGGATCGATCGTCGGCTCCACGTTGGTGACCACGTTGGAGCCGTGCCACCACGAAGGTCGAACGGGACCATGTACCGAGGCCATCGTTGCCGCCGGAGTTGCCCGTGTTGTGGTGGCCATCGAGGACCCGGACCCGCAGGTGGCCGGCCGGGGCATCGCCCACCTACGAGATGCCGGTCTGGACGTGGTCGTCGGCATTCGTGCCGTAGAAGTCGCCGAACAGTTGGCGCCGTACCTCCACCACCGGAGGACCGGTCGCCCGCAGGTCGTCTTGAAGATGGCCATCACACTCGACGGACGCATCGCCGCCCCCGACGGGTCGAGCCGGTGGATCACCGGTCCTGAGGCCCGTGCCGACGTGCACCGGATGCGGGCGGAAAGCGACGCGGTCTGTGTGGGATCGGGAACTGTGCGAGCTGATGATCCCCGCCTCGACGTCCGGGACTGGCCTGACGCCGATGCGATGGGTTCGACCGATCCCCGCCGCATCGTGTTGGGCGCTATTCCCGATGGCGCGCGGGTACTACCCGCAGAGGAACACCACGGGGACCTGGGCGTCCTGCTCGACCGGCTGGGTGACGAGGGTGTGCTGCAGTTGCTGGTGGAAGGCGGCGCCGAAGTGGCCGGACGGTTCCACCGCGAGGGACTGGTCGACCGTGTGGTGGCCTACGTGGCCCCGGCCCTGCTGGGAGGCGATGACGGCCGGCCTCTGTTGGCTGGTGCCGGAGTGGCCACCATGGCTGAGGCGTGGCGCGGCCGGTTCACCGACGTCCGGCGTCTCGGTGACGACCTTCGCATCGAGCTGGTACCCGACGCTTGAACCCGTTCGGGAGCTGAAATCCCCGGCGGCGGCGGCGGTCCCGACGGGTAGGTTCGTGTCGTGCTGAAACTCGTCCTTCCCAAGGGTTCCCTTGAAAAGTCCACTCTCGACCTGTTCGAGGGTGCCGACCTGGGGGTCCAACGAAATTCCTCGGTCGACTACCGGGCAACCATCGATGATCCACGGATCGACGATGTCCGGATCCTGCGGCCCCAGGAGATTCCCACCTACGTGGCCGACGGCCTGTTCGACCTCGGGATCACCGGACGGGACTGGATCGAGGAGACGCATAGCAACGTCGTGTCCCTCGGCGAGCTCCACTATTCGAAGGCCACGGCCCGACCGGTCCGCATCGTGGTCGCCGTCCCCGGCGATTCCGACGTCGAGTCGGTGGCTGACCTCCCAGCCGGGGTTCGGGTGTCGAGTGAATACCCGGTGATGACGCGTCAGTTCTTCGAGGCCCACGGCGTCGAGGCCGATATCCGACTCTCGTATGGGGCGACGGAGGCCAAGGTTCCCGACATCGTCGACGTGGTGGTGGACATCACCGAGACGGGCCGGGCCATCCGGGCGGCCGGTCTGAAGATCATCGACACCATCCTGACCAGCTACACCGAACTGGTGGCCAACGCTGAGGCCTACGCCGATCCCGACAAGCGCCACGCCATGGAGCAGATACACCGGTTGCTTCAGGGAACGCTGGAGGCCCGCGGCAAGGTCCTCGTGAAGATGAACGTGTCGGGCGAGCACCTGGACGCGGTGATCGACCTGATCCCGTCAATGAAGTCGCCGACGGTCAACGAGCTGTACGGCGGCTCCGGCTTCGCCATCGAGACCGTGGTGGCCAAGTCGGAGATCAACGTGCTCATCCCGGCGCTGCGTGACGGTGGCGCCACCGACATCATCGAACTACCGCTTTCCAAGATCGTCCACTGACCGGCGGTTCCGCCGTTCAGTGGTTCACCGGAGAGGCCTACTCCTCCTCGTCGGTCGCTTCTGACCCGGGGTTCTCGGCGGCGTCCCGAAGGGCTTTTTCGACGGACACGTAGGCCAGTCGGATCTGGTGGAGGGCGTCGCGCATCGTGGCCTCGGCTTCCCCGAGACGACCGGGCAGCTTCTCGACCACGGCTCCCAGGGCGTCGATGGCCACGGAAGCCTCGCTCATGTTGGGCGGCTGCTGGGAGAGGTGGATGGCCGCCAACTCGTAGAACCCCATGAGGTGGTTGGCCACCACCACGGCGGCGGGCGCCGAGGCGATCTGTTCCTGGACTTGTGCCATCTCCCGGGCCATGTCCTCGGCCTGCTGGCGTTCCTCCGGGCTCAGGGCCTCGTCGGACAAGTCGTGGGTTGGCGCGGTGCCGCCAGCGGCGTCTGTCCCTGAAACTTCCTCGGGTTCGACGGGGTGCTCTCCACCGGGGGTCCAGAGGCTGCTCATCGTGTTCGCTCCTGTTGTTCGTGGTGGCCTGCCCGGCGGGCGGCACTCTCGTCGGGTGCTGGTCGACCCCGGGAGCGGTAGCCTACGGCTCACAACTAGATGGAAAGCGGGGTTCACCCCCCACCCGGCACGCGTTCAGCGGGCCCGGGTCCTCATCTCGTCTGATCGACGGGTCGTCCAGTGTCTTGAAGGGCAATGTCCTGAAAGGCAGTGCCTTCAGTGGCTAGACGGCCGTCGACCTTGGCGGGTGTCGGCTTTCCGGCGCCCGTCGTTTCGGCTTTTCCGGGGTCTTTACCCTGTGTACCAGTCGGTTCCGTCGGACGCCACCGCCCAAACCCCCACGAGGAGCGAGAGCCAACGTGACGCACAGGAGTGACGACTAATAGCAACGCCGACGAATCAGGAACCGCGGATCAATGACCGCATCCGGGCCCGACAGGTCCGGCTGGTCTCGCCCGACGGTGAACAGATGGGGATTCAGACCCTGTCTGACGCACTGGACGCGGCCCAGGAGATCGGGTTGGACCTGGTGGAGGTGGCCGACAAGGCCGACCCACCGGTGTGCCGGATCATGGACTACGGGAAGTTCAAGTACGAACAGTCCCAGCGGGCCAAGGAATCGCGCAAGAAGGCCACCCATGTCCTGGTCAAGGAGATGAAGTACCGACCCAAGATCG
This sequence comes from Acidimicrobiaceae bacterium, assembly GCA_003541675.1. Classification (GTDB taxonomy): domain Bacteria; phylum Actinomycetota; class Acidimicrobiia; order Acidimicrobiales; family MedAcidi-G1; genus UBA9410. The sequence continues at coordinate 11,386 of DPMC01000178.1, forward strand.
GTCCTGGTGACTTTGAGACCAAGACCCGCAAGGTTGAGGCTTTTCTGAGCGAGGGTTGCAAGGTCAAGGTCACCATCATGTTCCGTGGCCGGGAGATGCAGCACCCGGAGCTCGGTCGCCGCATCCTCGATCGGGTGGCCGAGGTCGTGTCCCATGTGGGACGAGTCGAGCTGTACCCGAAACAGGATGGCCGAAACATGATCATGGTTCTGGTGCCCGGTCAGGCCACGCGCAAACAGCGCGAGGCTGCCGCCGATCGCCAGGTCGTCGACACTGAGTCCGATTCCGGCGAAGCCGCGGAGGCTGCTGATCTGGAGGCGACCGACACCGCCGAGACCGTCGCTCCCGCGACCGACACGACCGCACCGGAGGCCACTCAGCCCGAGACGCCTTCCGAGGCGGCCGTCGCCGAGGACCAGCCCACCGAACCGACGTCCGCCTGACCGGCCGACGAACTACTAGACCCGAAAACGGAGCAGAAACCATGCCCAAGATGAAGACCCACCGCGGCGCTGCGAAGCGCTTCAAGGTGACCGGCAGCGGGCGCCTCAAGCGTCGCAACGCCAACCTCAGCCACATTCTCGAGAAGAAGTCCCCGAAGCGAAAGCGTCGGCTGGCTCGCCAGAGCGACGTGGACCCGGCGAATGTGCCGGCCGTCCGCAAGCAACTCGGCATCTGACCGAACCCCACGGGGCCTTGGAGCCCCATCGAGACAACACCGGTACCGACTGAACGGGTACCGACCGAACAGCGATCGTCCCTGCCGCCGCCGGTGGGGACCCGAACACAGGAGAGCGTGATGGCCAGGGTCAAGCGAGCCGTCCACAGCAAGAAGAAGCACAAGGCAGTCCTCGAGCAGGCGAAGGGCTACTACGGCGACAAGAGCCGTACTTTCCGCGCTGCCAACGAGCAGGTGATGCATTCCGGGAACTACGCCTTCCGCGACCGTCGGGCGCGTAAGGGACAGTTCCGTCGGCTCTGGATCCAGCGGATCAACGCCGCCTGCCGTCAGCACGGGACCAACTACAGCGTCTTCATCGCCGGTCTCAAGCAGGCTGGAATCGAAGTCGACCGAAAGGTGCTGGCCGACCTGGCCGTCAATGACAGTGCGGCGTTCGCCGCCCTGGTAGAGATGGCCGGCGCCGAAGCGGCCTGAACGCCGCTCAACGGTTGCCGACGACGGCTACCGATCAGATGATGCACGGTTATTCAGGGAGCAACCTGCGGGTTCGTCGGTTGCGAAGGCTGGCCCGTGATCGCGGAGAGCGGCATGAGCGACGTTCCTTCGTCGTCGAGGGTCCGGGCCTGGTGGCCGAGGTGCTCGATGCCGGCCGCGACGTGAACATGGTGCTGGTTCCCGAGTCGTCGTTGGGCGACCTCGACGTCGGGCCACGTCTCGAAGCGCTCCTGGCGCGTGCTGAGGCAACCGGGGCTGATGTCGGCACGGTGCCTGACTCGGTTTTCGACGGGTTGACCAGCACCACGTCCCCCCAGCCCGCCCTAGCCGAGGTGGGGTTCGTCGACGTCGACCCGGATGTGCTGTTCGCCGGCGTCGAGACCGGGCATCCGTTGCTGGTGCTCGTGGGCCTGGCTGATCCGGGCAACGTGGGCACCCTGTTGCGGTCAGCTGAGGCCTTCGGAGCTGCGGGCGTCCTTCTCGTCGGCGGCGTGGACCCCTACAACCCGAAGGTCGTACGGGCGGCCGCCGGTTCTGCCTTCCGGATCCCGTTCGCCATGGTGGGCGAAGACGAGGCCGTGGAGGTCGGGGGGCGACTCGCCGAAGCCGACATTGTCGCCTGGGCGACCGTGCCCACCGGTGGGGCGCCGATGGTCGACGTGGCCAAGGCGGAGGGGTTGTTGGCCCTCGTTCTCGGCAATGAGCCCCACGGGCTCACCGACGATGTACTGACGGCCTGCGCTGGTTCGGTCACCGTGGAGACAACGGGAAATGTGGACTCGCTCAACGTGGCCGTAGCCGGATCGGTGGCGCTCTACGAGGCGTGCCGGACCCGGGGAGCCTCAGACGCCTGATCGGTCCGAAACGATCATCGGGGACCAGAGGGCCGTGCCCTAGCCTGCGGAGGACGTGCCCCGTCCAGGGCGCCCGTCGTGCACCGTCTTCAACCGACCGCCCCGAAAGCCTCCACGCGCTCCACCCATGACCCCAGAACTAGACCAACACCTCGCCGATGCCGCCGCCGCGGTGGCGGCCGCTGGCGACCTAGATGCGCTCCGGCTGCTCGACGGTGATCTCCTGGGGAAGTCGTCGGTGGTCACCGAGGCCCGCCGGGGCCTGGGGGCACTGGATCCTGACGAGCGAAAGGACGCTGGTCGCCGCCTCAACGAGGTCCGGACCGAACTGGAACGCCTGCTCGCTGATCGCCGGGCGACGCTGGAGGCCAGTGCACGGGCCGTCACCCTCGAGGCCGAGCGTCTCGACCTGACCGAACTCGACGGTGGCCGTCGCCTGGGCCACCGCCACGTAGTCACTCAGACCTGGGAGCGTCTCGAGGACCTGTTCGTGGGGATGGGGTACACGGTGGCCGAAGGTCCCGAGATCGAGGACGAGTGGCACAACTTCGGCGCTCTCAACTTCCCGCCCGGACATCCCGCGCGCGACATGTACGACACGCTCTACGTCGATCACGGTGAGCCCGGAAGCACTCTGCTGCGTACCCACACCTCCCCTGTGCAGATACGCGTCATGGAGTCCGGCGAGCCGCCGATCTACTCGATCATGCCGGGACGCGTGTTCCGCAGCGACACGGCCGATGCCACACACATGCCGGTGTTCCACCAGATCGAGGGTCTGGTGGTCGATCGGGGCATCACCTTCGGCGACCTGGCGGGCACCCTCGAGGCATTCACCAAGGCCTACTTCGGCGGCGAGTTCACGTCGCGCCTACGACCCTCCTACTTCCCGTTCACCGAGCCTTCAGCTGAGTTCGACATCCAGCGTCCCGACGGCACGTGGCTGGAACTGGCTGGTTGCGGCATGGTGCATCCCGAGGTGCTAAAGGCCACCGGCATCGATCCGGAGACCTGGTCGGGCTTCGCGTTCGGCTTCGGCCTGGATCGCCTGGCTTTGATGCGCCACGGCATCGACGACCTCCGTGAGCTGTTTCGCAACGACCTCCGATTCCTGGGGCAGTTCTGATGCGCCAACATCCCGAGGGCGAATCCCGATGAAGGTGCTTCTGTCGTGGCTCCGGGAGTTTGCGCCGGTGGAAGGCGACCCGGTCGAGATTGGTGACCAGCTCAGCGGTCTGGGACTCGCTGTGGATGAGATGACGATCATCGGCGGGGGACTCGACGGAGTCGTCGTTGCCCGCGTGCTCGACCTACGGCCCCATCCCGACGCCGATCGGATCCAACTCGTAGACGTGGACGCCGGTGACGGTGAGGCCCTGCAGATCTGCTGTGGTGCGTTCAACATGTCGGTGGGGGACCTGGTCCCGCTGGCAACCCTGGGTACGACCATGGCCAACGGCATGGAGATCGCCCGCCGGAAGATGCGTGGTGAGTGGTCCAACGGGATGCTGTGTGCCGCAGAGGAAATCGGGTTGGGTGACGACCAGGACGGGATCATGGTGCTGGAGGGCTCTTCAGCGGATGACGGGCCCACGCCCGGAACCCCGCTTGCCGAGGCCCTCGAGTTGGTCCCCGATGTCCTGTACGACCTGGAGGTCAACCCCAATCGGCCCGACGCCATGTCGATCGCCGGCGTGGCCCGGGACCTGGCCGCCCGTCAGGGTGTGGCGTTCGCCCTGCCCGTGCCGGACGCCACCGAAACAGGCGAGGACGCCGTCGGGCGAATCGGCGTGGAGGTCCTCGACCCCGACCTGTGCGGCCGATTCGTGGCCCGGGTGGTCGACGGCATCCGGGTCGGGCCGTCGCCTCGATGGTTGGCCAACCGTCTCACCGCCCTGGGCATGCGCCCCATCAACAACGTGGTCGACGCCTCGAACTACGTGATGTTGGAGTTGGGTCAGCCGAACCACACCTACGATCTGGCTGCCCTTGGCGACGGTGGCGGGGCGGTCGCGCTCCGGGTCCGTCGTGCGATCGAGGGAGAGGCGCTGGAGACCCTGGACGGCGAGGTCCGGACGCTCACGGCCTCCGATGGCGTGATCGCCGATGGGACGGACACGGCGATCGGCATCGCCGGAATAATGGGCGGCGCCTCGACGGAGGTCTCCGACAACACGACGTCGATCCTCCTGGAGATGGCCTGGTGGGACCCAATGACCATCACCACGTCGTCGCGACGACTCGGCCTCCGGAGTGAGGCCTCGGCCCGCTTCGAACGGGGAAGCGACCCCGAGGTGGCCGAGCGGGCGATGCGACGATTCGTCGAACTACTGGCCGACGCCGGCGCCACGTTGGCCCCCGGGGTCGTGGACGTCCGCGGAAACCTGCCCGACCGGTCGCCGGTCCGGGTTCGGACCAGCAGGGTGAACGCCCTCCTGGGAACTGATCTGACCCGTGACGAGATGGCGGACCTCCTGACCTCCATTGAGTTCACAAACACGCCGGTCGGCGACGACCTGGATGTGACGGTGCCGAGCTTTCGTCCGGACAGCGCCACGGAGATCGACGTGGTCGAGGAGGTGGCCCGCCTCCATGGATACGAGCGCATCGCCCGGACGTTGCCCCGCTCCACGATCACTGGAGCTCTGACCCCATACCAGCATGACCGCCGCCGGATCCGTGACGCCATGGTGGGCCTGGGGCTTGACGAGGTCATGCCGGTGCCCTTCCTGGCCCCCGGCGACCTGGAGCGGGCCGGCCTGCCCGCTGACGGGATCACGGTGACCAACCCGCTGGTGGCTGAGGAATCGGTTATGCGGGCCTCGTTGCGGCCCGGCATCCTCAAGACGCTGGCCTACAACGCCTCCCATCGCCTGCACGGACTGGGTCTGTTCGAGATTGGCCACGTGTACCGGACGCCGGCACCGGTGGGTGGCGAGGTGTCACGCCTGCCTGACGAACGGGAACATCTGGCCGTGGCCTTGGGTGGGCGCGACGCCGGTGAGGCAGTGGCTGTCTGGTCGGCCTTGGCCGATGCCCTTGACGCCCGTCACTATCAGCTGGTGGCTGACGGTCCGGCTGGCCTGCACCCGACCCGTACGGCCCGCATCGAGGTGGACGACCCGTCGTCGGGAACCGTGGTGGTCGGCCATGTGGGTGAGGTTGACCCCGGGGCGCTGGCTGCGTACGACATTGCCGACCGGGTGGGCTGGTTGGAGGTCGATCTCGAGACCCTTCTGGATCTGCCCCACGGGCAGAGGCCGTATCGCCGGGTGAGTCGCTATCCGTCGTCGGACATCGACCTGGCGTTCGAGGTAGACGAGGGCACGCCGGCGTCAGCCGTGGGCTCGTGCCTGACCGCGGCGGCCGGTGATCTGCTGGCAGATCTGTCGCTGTTCGACGTGTTCCGCGGAGCACCGGTGGCCGACGGCCGGCGAAGTCTGGCTTTCACGCTGCGTTTTCAGGCCGACGACCGGACGCTCACCGATGCCGAGGTGGCTGCGGTGCGTACGGCGTGCATCGATGCTGTCCAGTCGAACCTGTCGGCCACCCTGCGCGGCTAGGAGCAAATCCCGCCCCGGCGGTACGGTCGCTGCCATGCGCGCATGGCAGGTACACGAACTGGGTGATCCGATCGACCGCATGGTCCTGGACGAGGTCGACCTTCCTGTTCCGGGGCCCGGTCGACTGGTGGTGAACACCGAGGCGGTGGGGTTGGCCTTCCCTGACGTCCTGCAGGTGAGGGGTGAATACCAGGTGAAACCACCTCTTCCGTTCGTGCCAGGCAGCGAGACGGCGGGCACGGTGGCTTCAGTGGGTGAGGGGGTGTCCAGCGACCTGATCGGCCGCCGGGTGGTGGCCCTGGGTGGTGGATTGGCCGAGCAGATCGAGCTTCCGGCTTCGCAGTCCTTCGAGGTGCCCGAGGGGCTTTCGTCGGCCAAGGCGGCGGCTATTCCGATGAACTACTGCACTACGTGGTTCGCCCTGCACGATCGGGCTCACCTGGCGGCCGGTGAGACGCTGCTAGTCACGGGGGCGTCGGGTGGTGTGGGGTCGGCGGCAATCCAGCTGGGGCTGGCTGCTGGTGCCCGAGTGATCGCGGTGGCCGGCGGACCCGACAAGGTGGCGGCATGTGAGTCCCTCGGAGCCGACGCGGTCATCGACCACCGCGAGGTCGACGACCTGGTGGAGCGTGTACGTGAGCTCACCGACGGGAAGGGCGTGGACGTGGCCTACGACCCGGTGGGCGGCGAAACGTTCCAGCAGGTCCGGCGGTGCATGGCCTGGAATGGTCGCCTCCTGGTGGTCGGCTTTGTGGCTGGTATCCCGAAGCTGGCCACCAACCACGTGTTGCTCAAGAACTACTCGGTGGTCGGCGTCCACTGGGGCGCGTCGTTGGCTCGTGATCCCGAGTCGCTGCCCAGCCAGGTCGCATCGGTGATGGCTTTGGTCGACGAGGGCGCCGTGGATCCGCTACTCCACCCGCCCTATGCCTTCGAGGATGCCGCTCGGGCCCTCCAGGACATCTACGACCGGCAGGTGGTGGGCAAGGTAGTGGCAGACCTGACGGCCTGAATTGCCGGTTCGGGCTGTTCGCCGACTCCGGTCGTTGGACAGAAGTTGTCCGGATTTTTGGACAGGGGTTGCTCTGCGTTCTTGAATTAGTTTGATCAGGCCCCAGAACTCGCCCACAGAGCCCCCAGAACCCCTTGATTACAACGGTTTTTGGGCTTCAGAGGTTGTTCACGGCGGGGGATAGAGGTGCGTTGTGTGGCTTAGTCCGTCTAAAAATGCCGGTTCTTTCGTTGCCAGGGGTGCCAAAAGAGCCTCTCTAACCCTCTGGGTCGGCCGACTGGGTTGATCTCGAGTGCTCCGGTATCCACCAATATGCCAAGAGTTGTTGCTTAGACTTGAGTCAAGCCAAGGAATATCGGATCGCTTGCAGGGTCGTAGGGGCTTGCGGGCGGGCGTCTCGGTAGGCCTGGGTGAACTGGAGAGCAACTGTGCACGACGGGCCGCTGGCCGAGAGTGCATTGAGTTCACCGGTTTCGTCGCGGACAGGCGACGGCCGGTCTGCTCGTGGTGCCCGTGAACGTGCCCAGAGTCGACAGCGCATCCTGTCGTCTGTTCGTGACATTGCGGCGGCCGACGCTGGTACCGAACTGAAGATCGAGGACATCGCGCGAGTCGCCGGCTGTTCCCGGGCCACAGTTCACAACCACTTCCCCCACGCGATCCCCGGCATCTTCGAAGCGCTGGCTGTCGAGACCATCGAGACAGCCATCCGCCGTTATCGGATTGATTCAGAGAAGTACTCCGGCCTCGACAAGCCTCGGCACTTCATAGGTTTGACTGCAGACGAGTTCTACAGGGCCGGCGATCTAGCCGTCGTGATGGTCAGAGCTTCAGTTGACCAGGCCACAGACAGTCCTTGGCCCTGGGGTCTCGGATACCAGACCACGATCGACTGCTACGACGAAGCAGCTGAAGATGACGACCTGCCAGGTACATCCGCGGACCTAGCAGAGGTCACACACATCCACTTCTACGGTTCCGTCTACCTGTGGGCGCTCGGCAGACTCGACGGCGACAGGTTCCTTCAATCCGCGAAAAGCAGTGTTGACCTGGCCTTAAACGCATTGCAGGCCAGCCGATGAAACGTTTCGCTGGCCGCCGGCCCGAGCAGAGGACCCGTCGTCCTCTTCGCCGTAACAACCGTCTACGGCTTGTTCGGGTATTCCTTGGCGTCACGCTGTTCGCTTCGACAGTGGCCACCCCGGTAGGAGTCTCCGCTGCTTCAACAGTCGTAGAAGCCGAAAACGTCGGGAAAACCCTTCCGGCTTCAATGTCCAGTCGAACAACCACACGGGTAACCACCCAAACGTCCTCCAGCACAGAGTTCTTCGACTGTGCAGGAGACCAAGGCGGTTGGCTCTACCAGGTCATCTGGGAACAGAAAGGAACTGGGAACACTTTCGAACTTCTTCGGTATGACGTCGACAAGGAGGAGTACACCGTTGCGGCGTCCTACAGATCGAAGAATGTTCCCGGTGACACCGACGGGGATGGGAATCCAAATGGGCTCTCTATGGATCCTGAGGGTCGGGCTTACGTCACCTATGCCCGCGACGAGGACAACAAGCATGTCGACCTCATCCAACTCCTTCCGAAAGGAAAGTTCAAAGTCATCGCGGACATCACCAGTCCAGGCAAGAAGGATCTCAATGCGGGCACCTATGTCGAGGAGAACGGCAAGCCCTATGTCATCGTCTCGAGCGGCTTTGCAAATGGCAGAGGCAAGAAAGTTGACCTGACCAACGGGACCGTCACGGACTGGGAGCCGAAGAAGGGAAGTCCCTTCGGAGCGAAGGAGAAGAACGTCAAGGATTACGTCTGGGTTGCTGAGGGAATCGAATATCGGGGTGAGACGTACAACATTGTGGGGCTGGAAATGAAGGGCACCACCGGAAATGTGCTCCTGGCCTCGTCAGATCCCAATGTCAAGATGGTGACCGACACGGTTTCTGCTCCGTCTGACTACTCAGGTACCTATGGGGCTGCGTTCAATTTCAAGCCGGGCGGAGTCGACAGCGACGAACCGACGGCGGTGTTCTTCTCGAACAATGGAAAGAAACCTGCAGAAAAAGCATTCCTGACCCAGTTGACCTGGGACGACTCTGATGGTGACGCTGCCGGCTCGTTCACCTTGGGGACTATCGGGGATACGCAGGAGACAAGTAAGAACGATGGTGGAGGATGCCCGTTTGCAAACCTGCCGAACGTGGGGTCAGTCGTGGTGTGGCCGCCGGACTGCAAGCTCGACAACCCCACGGCAAATGGGTCGACATTCCCGGTGGAGATCACTAATCAGAGCGATAAAACCGCCACCTTCTACGTCACCGTCACCGTCAACGGCAGGGCCCAGGCAATCAAAGACTTCGGGCGGGAGCGGGCCCCTGTAGAGATCGCCAAGGAAGTAACGAAGAAGTTCACGTTCGACATCGAATGGGGCGACGAGTGGGAGGCCGAAGTCGAGCTCAACGGCGAGAAGCTCGCCTTCGCCCCGACCGGGGGGGTCCTCAACGAGGAGGCATGTGGCGGGGAGCCCGTTGACGACGGAGTCTTCCTGCCGACGGCAACGTCGTCAGTCATCTGTGCCGTAGACGGTGGTAAGGCCGACGTCACGGTCACTCTGGACAACATGGAATCGACGATGGACGCCGAATTCGTGGTCACCAGCACCATCGGCGGCGTTGTCGAAGAGGAGTTCGCCGGCACGGTCAATGCCAGCGACAGCAAAGAAATCGAGATTCTGGTTCCCCACGGAAGCGAGTGGAGCCTGGAGTGGGAGGCGTCAGACCCGAAAGACTCGGGAACTCGTACGGAGCGCAGCGGTCTTCCCGTCACCGGTTCTGAGACCGCGAATTGCCCGCCGGACGATGTGTTCGAGCCCGGCGCGGACGTCATCGACTTGGACTGCTCAGAGCAAGGGCCGCCCCCTTATGAAGTGACGGTCACTCTGGACAACATGAAATCGACGATGGACGTCATATTCGTGGTCACCAGCACCATCGACGGCGCTGTCGAAGAGGAGTTCAACGACACGGTTGGAGGCGGGCTGGCTGAGACGGTCAATATCTCGGTGCCCGAAGACGCCACCTGGTCGGTCTCGTGGCAGGCCACAAACAGCCAGAATTCGTTCGAAGTGGAAAAAGGAAATATTCCGGAGAGCGGTTCGAACCAGGCCGACTGTGTGGGTGACCCGGACCCGGAGATCATCGGGAACGTCTACGGCTACGTATGGGCAGATTGGGACAAGTCCGGAACCCGAACTGAAATCAAAGATGGCGCCGAGGAGCATGTAGCCGGAGCAGTCGCAACCCTTACGAACACCACCGACTATTTCGACGAAGAGGGGCAGGTTCTCTACGGGCCCGGCGGGTACGTGGAAATGGCCACCACCGGCGACGAGACAAAGGGTGGCAGCGATGCCGGTGACTACCGCTGGTTCATCTCTGACGTGCCAGTCGAGGACCAATCGGGAAACATCCAGCAGTACACGGTCCAGGTTGACTACGCCGACGCGACCTTCCCTCCCGGTTTCACCCCGGCCGGGTACACGGTGCAGAACAACGAGGACAACGTCCTCGCTGACGAAACCGACTCAGACGTCGCACCGCTGGCTGGAAGCATCGGCGAGTCCGCACCGTTCTCCCTCGTCGAGAACCTGGACGAGCACCGAGTTGACGCCGGCGTCGTCACCGACATCGCCTTCGAACCGACAGCCGAAGTGACGATCGACTGCGATTCGGGGACCGCGCAGGTCACCCTCGACAACACCCTGTCAGCGGTCGACGCCAGCTTCACGGTCGACGCGTGGGCCGGAACCCGTAGCGATGTGAACCGGCTTGATGGGTCGGGAACCCAGGTAGTGGCTGGTGGAGCAAGTTCCGACTACGACCAGATCATCGCGACTCCTGCCGGTCAGGTGCTCCTTATACGGATCACGGCCATTGCGTGGGACGACGGAACGGACCTCGGCCTTGGGTCGTTCCAGGTCTGGGACCAGTCGGTTTCCGACGCCCCGGCCCGCTTCTGCCCGGCGATTCACGTCATCGCGACGGATTGCCCGCCAACCGTGGTCCTCAACAACAGCCAATCTGAAGTCGACGTCGTCTACTTGTTGACCACCATGATGAACTTGGACGAGGTAGAAGAAGACGAAGTACGGGTAGATCCCCTCACCGTCGAGCCATACGAACTTCCGACGCTTTCGGAAGGCGCAAACTGGTACCTGGAATGGGTGATCACGGATCCAGACGATCCAAATCGTCGATACGAGGGCACCATCCCGGGACCCGTGCCCAACGACGCGGGAGGCTGGTCGTTCGATCAATTCCGCGTTGACTGTGAGCCGCCCCCGTTCGAACCGGTCGTCGAGCTTGAGACGGCGTGTTCCCACGCCGACTACGGGAACTTCGCCCTGGCGACGGGCGTCATGGAGGTCCGGGTTGACAACCGCGTCTCCGGCGTCGACGCGGTTGTCCGGATCCTCGTCAACGGTTCCCTTAGAGAATCCGCAACCGTTGCCGCCGGTGAGGTCTCCGGAACGCTGGAGTCCGAAGGCGACCACGGCGACGTGTTCACAGTGGAGGTGTCCGCAGGTAGCGACACCCACCTCTACGACCTGAAGGCCGAATCCGGGACGCTGGATTGTCCGTACGTCTGGGTCGACGTTGTCTCTGACGAGATCGACTGCACCTCGAACTCGCCGACCATCACCGTCACCTTCAAGAACAATTCGGAAACCGCGATCGATCTGGGATTCTTCACGCAACTGAACGCCCCGGCGGGCTCCGGCGGCGAGTTTGTGGCCAGCGCCGCCCAGCAAGTGCTTCTCCCCGCGGGAGGGGAGGAGACCCGCACCTTCAGCCTGAAGAAGAACTGGACGTTCAACCTCACCTGGTCTGCCGCAATGCTCGGCACTGAGACGGCGTTCACAGCCTCTGGCCAGTTCCCGAACTCCCCGTCCGGA
>DPMC01000059.1 GCA_003541675.1 Acidimicrobiaceae bacterium
GCCGGCGCAGCAGTCGTCGCCGAAGCCGAACTACTACCAGACGAAGCACTGTCCGCGCTATCGGACCCACAGGCACCAGCAAGCAGCGTGAATGCCGCTACCAGTGCCATCAACCAACGCGTTCGCGTTCTCATAAACCAATCCCTCCAGATGTGGATGTCATCGTCACGGTTCGTTGTGACACGCGCCACTGCCGACCGAGGCTCCGGACCGTAGGACAGTCCCACCCCCGACCGCTAGCCAAGGGACCCGATTGTCATCTATTCGTCGGATTTCCTCTTAGGCGTGGTTGTTTCCTCTGAAGGGAGACTGGGCATTCGATGGTTCCCTCCACACCCGGGCTCCTAACCTCTACGGGGTGGCAGGCGACGACTTCGGGGAACGACCACCCGTGGACGACCACGGCCTAGTGGTCCGTGACCATCCGGCCCCGCTGCCCGAGGGCCCAGCCACCACCGCCGAGGCCCTGACGGCCGGGGTGCGGGACCATCCCCACCGAGAGGCACTGATCCACGGAGACCCCCTTGATGGAGGGGAGGCGCTCACCTACGCCGAACTGGATGCCCGGGTGGCTGCGGCAGCCGGAGGTCTGACCGCCCTGGGCATCAGGCCCGGCGACCGGGTGGCCTGCTCGCTCCCCAACCGGATCGCCCTCGTCGAGGCCTTTCTGGCTACCCAACGACTGGGGGCCGTCTGGTTGGGCATCAACACCAATCTGACAACCGACGAGGTGTCATGGACGCTCGACGACTCCGAGGTCAACCTGCTGGTGACCACCGATAACCGGGCGGACAGCCTCCGGGGACCCGCTCTCGACAGGCGCTCTGCAGACCGGCACCTCCTCGTGGTCGACCCGACCAACGGATCTGGATCGTGGGCCGATTTGGTTGACGCCGGACACCCGGCGCCCACCATCGACATCGACCCGCAGGCCCCAGCGGCCATCGCCTACACATCGGGTACCACTGGTCGACCCAAGGGCGCTGTGCACTCCCAGCACAACCTGCTGTGGCCCGGCATCTCGAGTCGACGGTCCTACCCGTCCGTTCCTGGCGAGCGCCACGGCACCGCCCTGGCCCTGACCATCCTCAACATGCTGGTGCTCGGTCCCCTGTGGGCCTACCTCCGTGGCACGACCGCCGTGCTGGTGGAACGCACCGACGCCGTGGGTTTCGCTGCCGAGGTCCGAACCCAGCGGATCAATCGGGTCACCCTGGTGCCGGCCATCGCCCATGACCTGGTGGCCCACCCCGACGTCCACCGGAACGACCTGACCACCCTCACCCAGACAATCATCGGCGCCGGGCATTCCCCGCCCGTCCTCCGCGACGCCTGGGAGGCCAAGTTCGGCACCCGGGCCATTGTCGGCTACGGCCTGACCGAGGCCCCGACCGGCGTCACCCGTGAACACGTCAGCCGACCCATGCGACCCGACGGCGCGGGCTACCCGCTCGAACCCGTGCGGGTGGTGATCGTCGACGACGAGGACCAGTCCCTGCCCGACGGTGACACCGGCGAGATCTGTCTCGCCCCTGTGACCCACGGCCCGTGGGCCGGGGTGTGGACACCCATGCTGGGTTACCTCGGTCGGCCCGACGCCACCGCCGAGGCCCTACGAGGCGGCGTCCTCCACACCGGCGACCTGGGTTTCCTCGACGAACACGGACAACTGGTCATCCGGGGCCGACGCACCGAGATGATCCTGCGGGGCGGAGCCAACGTGTACCCGGCCGAGATCGAACGGGTAGTGCTCGACCACCCGGGGGTTCGCGAGGTGGCCGTGCTGGGCCTCGTTGACGATCGACTCGGCGAGGTGGTAGCCGCCGGCCTGGTGGCCGAGCCCGGGCCATGGGCCGACGGCGACCCGGACCTCCTGGTCGACGACGTCCGGTCGTTCTGCCAGGAACGCCTGGCCCGCTACAAGGTGCCCGACCAGATGCTGGTGCTGGACAGGTTCCCTCGCAACACCATGGGAAAGGTGATCAAGGGTGATCTGGCACCCGCCTTCGAATAGTGGCTAACTGCTGAGGGGCACGACAGCGTCGTGGCCCATGACGAGACCCACCGGGTCACCGACGCTCACACCATGTATCGACTCGTCGACCGGCACCCGGACCTCGAGGCGGCCGACCCGAACGTGAGCCACCATCCGACCGGAGCGGCGGGACGTCGCCACCACGACGGCCGACACGCCCTCGCCGGGGGTGCCGACCGACAGGCTGTCGGATCGCAGCAACACGATGCCGGGTCCCGACCCCAGGCGCCCAAGGGCACACGCTCCAACATCGTCCAACCCGACCAGGTTCTCGTGACCCAGACAACGGGCAGCGTGCACGGTGCCCGGGTCGTTCCAGACCTCGTCGGGAGTGCCGATCCGGTCGATCCGTCCGGCACCCAGCACGGCAATCCGGTCAGCCAGGGCGAACGCCTCGTCGCGGTCATGGGTGACATGCAACGCCGCCAGACCCAACCGTCGAAGCAGCACGCCCAGTTCGGCGGTCAGACGTTCTCGTAGCGACCGGTCTAGCGAGCCGAGGGGCTCGTCGAGCATCAGCAACCGCGGTGCAGCGGCCAACGAACGGGCCAGAGCCACCCTCTGGGCCTCACCGCCCGACAACGTGTCGACCCGCCGACCCTCGAATCCTTCGAGACCGACCAGGGTCAACGAACGGGCCACGCGGTGGGCCCGCGCCTCGGTGGCCAGGCC
>DPMC01000065.1:0-1609 GCA_003541675.1 Acidimicrobiaceae bacterium
TCGCTGTCCGCGGCGTCCAGTGTCTCGACCAGTTCGCCGACCAGCGCGGCGCTCAGGGCGTTGCGGTTCTCCTCGTCGGCCAAGGTGACCGTGACGACGCCGGCAAGGCCGTCTTCACCGCGTGTCGTCTCTACCAGTGGCATCAGGAACTCCCTGCATCGGGTCCGTTCGTAGGTGGGCCGGCGAAGGCCTGGGCCCGGACCATCCAGTCCCGGGCGCCGTCACCTGCCATCCGGAGCCCAGTGTCGTCAACGTGTCGGCGTTGGGTGACCACCAGACAGAAGTCCTCGGCCGGCCCGCTGATCGTTTCGGATGCATCACCGGGGCCCCACGTCCAAACGGCGCCCGACGGTGCCTCGAGCACGACGTCGACGGCCACATCGGGAGCTTCCATTCGTCGGTTGGCGTAGGACCACCCTCTGGTCATGACCCCAAGTTGGGCGATGTGGCGGAGACGGTCGGTCGGCGGACGGATGGCGCCCACGGCGTCCACCACGTCCTGGCCGTGGGCCCACGCCTCCATGAGACGGGCCGTGAGAAACGACTTACCACCCATCGACGGTCCGTACCACGGCACCTGGGCGTCGTCGGCCAGTGTGCCGGCCGCCGCGGCTAACCGTCGGCGGCCGTCGCGCCATGCGTCGAGTCGTTCGGGTGGCGTGAGTCGCCGGTAGGCGCCCATGGTTAGGTCGTCGATCGCCTCCTCGCCATCTCGGGCCACGCCCATCAGGCCATCGACCGCCGAGCGGAAGCCCTCGGGGTCGGTGATGGCCAACGTGGCGGTCGCGTCGAAGTAGGCAAGGTGGGCGATCTGGTCGCCGACCGTCCAGCGGGGGCTGGCCGTCGCCATATCCCAGGCGTCGAGGTCGAGGTGGGCTACGACGTCATCGAGGGCCTGCTGCTCGGCCGTGAGGTCGGCGGTGAGATTCGCCATGGTGAGAGGCGAGTCGGTCACGGTGTGCTCTCCAGTCCTCGAAGGATGACGTCGACCATGGTGTTGGCGGCATCTCGGGGTGTCGAGTCGATGGCTTCGATGTGTTCAGGAAGGGCGAACATGGCCCCCAGGCCGGCCACCACCCTTGCCACTGCCGCGGTGTCGATCGGATCGCCGCTCGGATCGGCCAGGTTGCCACGCTCTACGGCCAGGTCCAGAAGAGTTCGGGTGACGGCCACCAGATAGTCGGAGTGGGCGGTGGCCAGCCGGTGGGTCGACGGGGTGGCCGCCTGGTCGCGGGCGAATGCCGGCGTGGTTGAGGCCACGGCCAGGTTGGCCGCCCGTAGGTAGGCCCGGATGGCTTCCAGCGGGGCCATGTCGGGAGCCATGGCGCCAACGGCGGCTCGTCCGATGTGTCGCAGGTTGCGGTCGATGACCGTGAGTACCAGCTCGTCCCTGCTGGGTGCGAGGTCGTAGAGGGTGCGCAACGAGCAGCCGGCCTGGGCGGCAATGTCGGCCATGGTGAGCTCGACGAAGCCGTCGGCGAAGAGGGCCACC
This sequence comes from Acidimicrobiaceae bacterium, assembly GCA_003541675.1. Taxonomy (GTDB): domain Bacteria; phylum Actinomycetota; class Acidimicrobiia; order Acidimicrobiales; family MedAcidi-G1; genus UBA9410. The sequence continues at coordinate 1,493 of DPMC01000065.1, forward strand.
AACTGGTCCAGGACTTCACGCTGGCGGCCAGTGAGCTGGTCCTCCCGCTCGCGGTCCAGGACGGGACGGGGGGCGGGCACGGCCCGGAGTCGGCGGGCCTGTTCGGTGGCCTGTTCG
>DPMC01000065.1:1954-4922 GCA_003541675.1 Acidimicrobiaceae bacterium
CGACGGCCAGCAGGGCCGTGCTCTTGGCCATCAGCCGGAGGCCTCGTTCGACTGCTCGGCGGGGAGCAGTGAGGCGGGCACGTCCACGATCCGGGCTCGGATCCATTCGCCGAGACTCTTGGCTTGGCCATCCTGACGGGACGACGCAGCCACCCCCTCGCCCAATAGGCCACGGATCATGAAGTTGAGCGACCGGATAGCCGGCAGCCGGTGACGCTCGATGGACAGGTCGGCCGTCTCGGGTAGCAGGACTCGGAGGCGGTCCACGGTGAGGTGGTCGTCCAGCCACGCCCAGGCTGCATCGTCGCGGACGAATAGGCCGAGGTTGGCATCGCCACCCTTGTCGCCCGAACGGGCACCGGCGATGCGGCCGAGGGGCACGGCCACCGTTGGGCCCCCAGGGATGGTCACGTCGGGCCCCGGTCGGGGTTCGACAGAGACATCGGCCGCTTCACTGGTTGGAGCAGCCGATTCCACGATGGTTCGTGAGGTCACCTGGCCGGCTTCGAGCACCACCACGTCCTGCGGGACGAGGTCGGCGGGCACGAGGCCTGCCCGGTGGACACCGAAGGTTCTGGACGCGCTGCTACGCACCGAGAAGAACCCGGGAATGGTGGACAAGGCCATCTCGGTCATGGCGTTGAACACTCCACGACCCACTTTTCGCTCGTCGGCGTCCTTGAGGGTCAGGCACCACTGGGCCACCGCCTCCTCGTTGGATGCCGGGTCGATCTTGTCGGTACGGACGATGCGGGATTCGACCGACTCGAAGTCGTCGGGCCCATCGGGCATAGCGATCCAGAATGCCTCCTCTGCCAGTGCAGCCTTGGCTTCGACGTCCAGGCCGGTCAGGGCGACGGAGAGGTCGGCACGGTGGCCGCCCATGGCGTTCATCGAGACCTTCAACGTCGTCGGGGGTGGTTCGCCCTGTACGCCGTGGATCCGCACACGGTCCGGCCCGACCTCGTCGAGCTGGATGGTGTCGAATCGTGACGTCACGTCAGGGCCCAGGTAGGCCGGTGATCCGATCTCGTACAGCAACTGCGAGGTCACGGTGCCGATCGACACCTGGCCGCCGGTCCCGTCGTGCTTGCCGATGGTCGATGATCCGTCGGCGGCCACCTCGGCCCACGGGAAACCCACCCGGCCCATGCCCGGCACCTCGGTGAAGAACGAGTAGTTGCCACCGGTGGCCTGGGTGCCGCACTCGATGACGTGGCCGGCTACCACGGCTCCGGCCAGTGCGTCCCAGTCGTCACGGGCCCAGCCGTGGTGCCACGCCGCCGGGCCGCAAACAATGGCAGCGTCGGTGGCCCGACCGGTCACCACGATGTCGGCACCCCGGTCCAGGGCGTCGACTATGCCCCAGCAGCCGAGGTAGGCGTTGGCACTCACGAAGCGGCCCGGGTCGGCCAGCGGCTCGCCGGTCACCATGTCGGGAAGGTCCACGCCGGCGGCCAGCAGGTCGTCGAGGCGTCCCAGCAGGTCGTCGCCGGCCACGTAGGCGATGGTGGGTGACAGCCCGAGGCGATCGGCCACCTCGGCGAGTGCCTCGGCACAGCCAGCGGGGTCGAGACCGCCGGCATTGCTGACCACCGTGATGCCCCGGTCGAGGCAGGTGCCCATGACCTGTTCCATCTGCTTGACGAAGCTCCCGGCGAAGCCGCCGCCCGCCCGCTTGGCCTTGGTGCGGGCCAAGATCAGCATCGTCAACTCGGCCAGCCAGTCACCGGTCAGGACGTCGATATGGCCGCCTTCTACCATCTCGGCGGCCGCCGAGAGGCGGTCTCCGTAGAAGCCGGAGCAGTTGGCGATGCGGATCGGTTCAGCCATCAGCGCCATCTTCGCCCATCGGGTGACCGTCGGCGGGTTCGATGACCATGAGGACGGCGCCGTTGTCGACCTGATCGCCGGCCGTCACCCGTACCTCGGCCACTGTGCCGTCGAACGGGGCGGTCATGCGGTGTTCCATCTTCATGGCCTCCAGCACGACCATGGCCTGTCCGGCGATGACCACGTCACCGGCTGCAGCGAGCACGTCGAGGACCTTCCCGGGCATGGGTGCCGTCAGGCCACCGGTCGGAGCCTCGGTCCCGGGCAGGTTGAATCGGGGGACCGTCTCCAGCGACGTGGTGGTGTTGGCCATGGTGACGTGGAGTACCTCGCCCCGGCCGGCTAACTCGTCGGCGGTCACCGCGGTGATCAGTGCCGTGGTTCGAATGCCGTCGACCGCCAGGTCGATCCCGGTGGCCGACCAGGCGTAGATCGTCGCCTGATGTCGGACCGAGTCGTCGTCGGACCGGGAGTCAGGTTGGGTGATACTCACCGAGAACGTCCCGTCGCGCTCCGAGCGGTAGCGGACGGCGGTCGGAGCGTCTTCGCTTCCCACCCGGGCGAGGGTGACCGCCTGATCGGGAAGGCGGGCGTTGCGCCAACCGCTGGGGGCCTGGCCCTGAACGAGAGCGTTGGTCCGGTTGCGTCCCTGGATCCACAGGGCGGCCGTGGTCGCCACCCGGTCGGCCGTCGGGCCGTCATGGACCATGGTCGTCGCCGGGGTGTGCCTCTCGATGAAGTCGGTGGTGGTGTCGCCGGCCAGGAACGCCTCGTGACGCAGCGTGGCGGCCAGGAAGTCCCGGTTGGTGGTCACCCCACCGAGGTGCATGCGTTCAAGCGCCAGGGCCAGGCGTCCAGCGGCCTCGGCGCGGGTCGGCCCGTGGGCCACCACCTTGGCCAGCATGGGGTCGAAGTCGACCCCGACCACGCTGCCCGCTGTCACCCCGGTGTCCCAACGCACGGCTGGTTCGTCGGCCGGCTCCCAGGCCTCCAGCGTTCCGGTGGCCGGGAGGAAGCCGGCTGACGGGTCCTCAGCGTAGAGCCGCACCTCGATGGCGTGGCCGTCAAAGGTCACGTCGTTCTGCCCGTAGCCCAGCGGTTCGCCGGCGGCGATTCGTAGTTGCTCGCGGACCAG
>DPMC01000123.1:0-570 GCA_003541675.1 Acidimicrobiaceae bacterium
CCGGTCGGGTTGGCGCTCACGAACTCGACAATCACCCGGGTGCCGTCACCCTCGTCGACCCGGGCCCAACCGTCGGTCCCGGCGGTGACCACATCGGCCAAGACGTCGTGCAGCCACGAATCGGCAAGGTGAAAGTTAACGAAACCCGGACCGGCCACTTCGACGCCCACCACATGGTTCGGCGGCGAGGCCTTCAGGCGTTCCGCCAGTTGGGCACCCAGCTCACGGGGGTTGCGGCCAACAGCCTTAGCTGAGGCGAGCGCCACGTTGGTCGACCACTCGCCATGGTCCGGATTGGCCGGACGCTCCAACTGGACGACCCTCGGCACAGGGTCGACGCCCAAGTCGCCCAGCGCGGCGCGTACCGCATCGATGATGGTGTCGCGCACGTCCATGGGGTCTGTCCTGATCAGGATCGGGGCGGCCCCGGTCGGGGCAGTCTTCCGATGTTACCGGGGCCACCGGAGGCGGCCCGGCTCCTATTGTGCGCGTCATGGCCAACACGGCATCGGGCTCCCCGAGCATCGACCATGAGGCACTAATCCACTTCCGGCGGGACCGCCTCCGCTC
>DPMC01000123.1:946-3684 GCA_003541675.1 Acidimicrobiaceae bacterium
GTTCGCTACGCCACGGGGGCCCGCAACATGCAGGTGTTCCACCAGAGAAATCCGTCGCGGTACCTGTTCCTCCCTGTCGAAGGCCCGGTGGTGCTGTTCGAGTTCGCCGGAGCCCACCATCTCGCCACCGGCCTGTCGACCATCGATGAGATTCGGCCGGCCACCACGGCTAGTTACGTGGCCGCCGGCCCGGCCATCTCCGCCGTGGAACGCCGGTGGGCCGACGAGGTCGGAACACTGCTGCGCGAGGTGGTGGGAGACGGCACCACCGTCGGCCTCGAACGGATCAACCACGGAGCATCCACCGCGTTGGCCGGCGCAGGCTTCCGAATCGTCGACGCACAAGAACCGGCCGAGCGGGCTCGGGCCATCAAGGGACCGGACGAGATGATCTGTATCCGCCAGAGCCTCCGGGCCACCGAACGAGCCGTGCACACCGTGCGCGATGCCATCCGGCCTGGGATCACCGAGAACGAACTGTGGGCCGAACTACACCGGGTGGTCATTGCCGAGGGCGGCGACTACGTCGAGACCCGCCTGATGACCGCCGGAACCAACACCAACCCGTGGTTCCAGGAAGCCGGCGACTCCCCCATCCCGGCGAACGCACTGGTGGCGCTGGACACCGACGTAGTGGGGTGCCACGGCTACTACTCGGACTTCTCTCGAACGTTCCATGTCGGTCCCGATGCCCCGACGGCTGAACAGAAGCGCCTTTACGGCCTGGCCCACGAGCAGGTCCACCACAACATGGGGATCATCGGCCCCGGAGTGTCGTTCCGGGAGTACGCCGAACGGGCATGGGACATCCCTGACGAATTCGCCGCTCAGCGGTACTACCTGTCGTCGCACGGTGTCGGAATGACTGGCGAATATCCCTACCTGTACCACCGCCACGACTTCGCGGCCTCCGGCTACGACGGGATGATCGAGCCCGACATGACTATCTGCGTGGAGTCCTACATCGGTGCCAAGGGGGGTTCCGAGGGGGTCAAGCTCGAGGAACATCTCCTGATCACGGAGACCGGCATCGAACTGCTCAGCGACTTTCCGTTCGAGCCCACGCTGCTCGGCTGACCCGGGTCGTAGTGGACCGAGTCGCCGGGGACCGCCCGACCGCCACCGTCGTCGACGGCCTGGTCAGGTCTCGTCTGGCGTGGCGTGGAGCCGGGCATCGTGCCGAACCACGAAGACGAGGCTGACCACGACCACCGTCATCCCCACCACCTGGACGAGTGACAGTCCCTGGTCCAACGCCAGCCACGCACCGAAGGCCGACAGCGCTGGAATGGCCAGGGTCAACATGCCGGCGAGGCTCAGGCTCACGTGGAGATGCGCCCAGTTCATGAGTAAGTGGCCCGTCCCCGGCACGGCCAGGAGCAGGCACAGCCATGCCCACTGGGAGCCCGATGGCCATTCGGGCAAGATCCGGCCGGCGTCAAACGCCGCCATGGGGAGGAGTACGACGGCGCCGATGGACATGGTGAGGGTCTGCAACGTGAACGTGTCGATCCGGGCTCGGACGTCCTTGGCCAGTACAAAGTACGCCGAGAACAGGACCATGGCTCCCAGTGCCATCAGGTCACCCCGTAGGTGAAGGCCGGCATTACCGCCCCCGCCGAACATGACCACGGCCACCCCGACGATGGCCACCAAGGCCACGCCGGCCAGCCAAGCCCCAATACGCTCACCAAACCGCCGGGAAGCCACAACCATTAGGACAATGGTCTGCAGCGAGCCGATAGTGGTGGCGTTGGCCACCGAGGTGTGGTGCAGGGAGGCGAAGAACACGCCCAGTTCCAAGCCGAACACGACCGACACCGGAAAGGCCAGACGAACCTGGGGCCACGTGATACGTCGGCCCGCGAGGTGGAGCCCGGTCCCGTAGACCAGAGCACCGAGGGCCAGGCGCCAGAAGGCAATGGCCAGGCCCCCCATGTCGACCTGGGCCACGACCACGTTTCCCGCCGACCAGCAAAAGACCGCCCCGATCGCCGCCAGGCGACCGGCCGTAGAACGGTCGCCATTCGTGGGAATGCCCTGCATCGCCGCACCCTAGGACGGGCACACGACGGCGTAGTTCCGGCACCCGATTTTCGATACCCGGTTTCCGGCACCCGTCGGCGTCCACATGGAGAGGCCAGATTGGCTACGGTCGCGCCTAAGGCGCACCGCTGGGGACGCCACTCGACAGGAGGACCCATGAAGATCCGATCTCTGCTCACCATTCTGCTGGCCCTGGTGCTCGTCGCCTCGGCCTGTGGAAGCGACGATGCCGGCACGGCAACCGGCGACGGCACATGGCCCGACAAGATCACCTTCGGGTTCGTCCCGAGTACGGAACAGGAGTCCCTTGCCGACGACATCCAGCCCTTCATGGACGTGCTTACCGAGGCCCTGGGCATCGAGGTCGAGGGCATAGTCACCACCGACTACACCGGCCTGGTCACCGCCATGGGCACCGGCAAGACCGACCTGGGCGCCTTCGGGCCCTTTGGCTACGTCCTGGCCCAGCAGCAGTTCCCGGCATCAGCGGAGGTACTGATCCAGGCCATCCGCTACGGCTCGCCGACCTACCACGGCCAGTGGATGACCAACGATCCCTCAATGTGCGACACCGCACCCGAGTCGGCCACCGCTCTCGAGAACACCGCTGACGGCTTGGCACAGGTCGGTGCACTGGACGCGGTCGCCCTTCAGGTCGGCGTGTACTTCGGGGACTCCGGCAAGGCCCTCGG
>DPMC01000045.1 GCA_003541675.1 Acidimicrobiaceae bacterium
GCCCGTAGGTCCTCGAAACAGCGATCGGCACCAGTGAGGTCGGGGCAGGCTTCTTCGACCTCCCATCCGGCATCCGCCAGTGCCTCGACGGCCCGAGCTGTGGCCGTCCGGATGTCGGGATCTACCGGAAGGTCTCCGAGGTCGGGAGAGAACGCCACCCGAGGAGCAGTTGTGACGGGCTCTATCGACACTTCGGAAGCGCTCATCACCCCCAGAAGGAGTGCTATGTCCGCCACCGTCCGGCCCATTGGGCCGGTGATCGGTTGGTCGGTTCGGGGGTCGGGATTCACGTCGTGGGGAATGGATCCCGTGGTCGGACGGAAACCGACCACCGCGTTGAAGGCTGCAGGATTCCGTAGCGAGCCACCCAGGTCAGAACCGTCGGCGATGGAGAGCGAGCCACAGGCAAGCCCCACGGCAGCACCACCACTGGATCCGCCTGCGCTGCGTGTCGGGTCCCATGGGTTACGGGTCAGTCCCAGAACCGGATTGAAGGTATGGGAACCCTTCCCAAACTCGGGTGTGTTGGTCTTGCCGACGGGCACTACGCCACACCGGCGGAGATGGGCGATCAGGGGTGCGTCTTCGGACGGTACGCGGTCCTCGAAGACCAACGATCCCCGGGTGGTCCGGACGCCGGCGGTGTCAACGAGATCCTTGAAGGCGGTGACCAGGCCACGCAGAGGTTCACCCTCAAGCAGGGTCGGGTCGTTGTCGAGCCGACTGGCCAGGCGCTCTGCGGTATCCCAGTGGACGGTTGGTATGGCGTTGACCACCGGCTCGGTCATCTCGGCCCGGGTCCGGCAGTCGGCCAAGAGTTCTCGGCACGATGCCTTGCCGGTGTCCAGTAGCACCTTCTGCTCGGTGGCGGTCAACCCTGCGAGATCCATCGTCGGCGAACCCTAGGGGACGTCACTGATCAACTTCTTGCCGGTCTCGGACCGGAAATCCGGTCAGTGGCCGTGCAGCTCCCAACCGTGGGGGACCGATAGCCCGAACTCGGTGCAGGCGTCGGCCACAGCGGTAAACAGGAACTTCCCGAACGACCGCTCGCAGCTGATCAGAAACGATGTCTGGCCACCCTGGTCGTCGCGCACCCAGTCGCAGCCCACGGCGCCCAAAGAACCGCTGAACACAGCGCCGTTGGGCGTGAGCTCGTCGGACAGGTCGAGGTTGCAGATCTTGGACAACGACGCCGTGGCATTCACCCCACTGATCCTCAACATCGCCCGACCGTGGGTGATGTCGATGACCGTGACGAAGCCTTCGGTCGGTACCGATGCCGCGATTGCACCGGCTCGGCCCGGGTTCCCGTAGATAGTCCACTCGTCGGGTCGGGTGCCGCAGACCAGGTCGCCGTCGGCGTTCCGGTTACTGCTCCCGTAGGAGACGCCCAAGGTCGCCGCGGCAGCCGTGGTGGTGCCGGCTCGAACCTGAACCTTGGTGGTGGCGTAGGCGTCGGCCAGGGTCACACCTCCGTCAGGGGAGGTGAGCGGACCGACGTCCACTGGACTATGCATCGTGGTCTCAGACACGCTGGCGTGCTCCTTCGTGATCGAAGTGGGCGTGGTGCTCCTGCACCAACGCTTTGATGCGCCGACCGTCGGCCAGCAGCACCGTGATCTCGGTCCCGGTGGCCGACATCGACGGATCGACCTGCCCGAGGCAGATCGATCGACCCAGCGTCGGCGACATCCGGCTCGAGGTGATCCGACCAAGGATCGTGTTCTCGTTGCCGTCCACGATCTGGGCAGCCTCCTCTGGAACGATCGAGCCGTCCACAGTCTGGATGCCCACCAGGATTGGGAGGTCATCTCGCTCGTAAGCGTGCTTCAACTCGGGCAACCCCAGCGTGTCGGGCTTGTCGAGCTTCACCAGACCACCGAGGCCTGCCGTCGGGGCCTTGGATAGCCCGTCGGTGTCCTGGCCCACGATGTAGTGGCCTTTCTCCAGGCGAAGAATCCGTTGGGCCTCGACGCCGAATGGGGCGCAACCCAAGTCGGCTCCGGTCTCCAGCAGGGTCTCCCATACGTGGAGGGCGTGCCCTGAGGGCACGTGAACCTCATATGACAGTTCCCCGGTGAAGCCAATCCGCCAGATGATGCAGTCCGACACGTCGGCCACCGTGCCCTGCCGCACACTGAAGTACGGGAATGCATCGGCGCTCAGGTCGACCCCCTTAGTCAGGCGTTCAAGCAGTGTCCTGCTGTTCGGGCCTGCCACGTTGATGCTGGTCAATCCGCCGGTGACGGCGGTGACGTGCACGTCCCACTCCGGATGGGCGGTCTGCAGCCAGTCCTCGAGCATCTCCCATACCGCTCCGGCCCCCGACGACGTCGTCGTCATGAGCCAATGGTCCTCGCCAAGGCGACCGGTCACTCCGTCGTCGGAGACGACGCCGTCCTCGGCCACCATGGCGCCGTAGCGCACCCGACCAACGTCGAGCTTCTGCCATTTGTTGACGTACACCAGCTCGAGGAGCTTGGGTACGTCGGCGCCACGGAGGTCGAGCTTGCCCAATGGGGTTACGTCGATGAGACCGACGTTGGCACGCACATTGGCGGCTTCGGCCATCGCATCGCCGTACTGGTCGGGACGAACCCACTGTCCAGCAAGGAGCGGCGTCGACCCGTGGGCCTCGTGCCAGTCCTGCAGGGCCGAGCGACGTATCGGCTCGAGGATCCGCCCGGCGAGGGCGCCCAACGAGATCGGCGAGTACGGCGGGCGCCACACGGTGGTCCCGATGTCGGCCATGTCGACACCGTTTGCCTCAGCCAGCACGGAAGCGGCGTTAACCGTCTCGAGCTTGCCCTGGGACGGACCCATGGTCACGGTGGTGTACCGCTTCATGAGCTCGATGGAGTCGAAACCTTCTTTGGAGGCCTGGATGAGGTCCTTGGATGAAACATCCTCAGAGAAGTCGACCATGCCGTGGGTACTGCTCTTGTAGCACTCCGGATGTGGGTTGCGACCAAGAGGTGTGCGGCTGTCGGCCATCTCTTCTGGTTTAGGCCATGTGGGATTACCGGCACGTGCCGTCTGGCTGATCCGGTCGTGCCGGCGACGCAGCGACCGGTTGGCCGCCAGCTCGCCGGTGGCCCGACCGTGCGTCTCTAGCTCGACGGTCGACCCGTCGCCGGCGATGCCCCCTGTAGCCAGAATGTTGTTGGGTAGGACGCCAGACGAGAAGTACCGA
>DPMC01000173.1:0-5617 GCA_003541675.1 Acidimicrobiaceae bacterium
CCGTCGGTGGAGTCCGGACTACTGGTGCTCATCGGGGCCACCACCGAGAACCCGTTCTTCGAGGTCAACGCCCCATTGCTGTCGCGTTCCACCCTGTTCCGACTGGAGCCCCTAGGGCCCGAAGCGTTGCGGCGCCTCCTGGAACGGGGGCTGGCCGTCGAGGCCGTCGAAGCCGACGATGATGCGCTGGACCTGCTAGTCGACCGGGCCGCCGGGGATGGTCGACATGCCCTGACCAGTCTGGAAGTGGCGGCTGCGCTGGCCGTCGGTCGGGCAGCGGAGCAGCCGGCCGAGGGTTCAGAAACCCGGGTAGTGCTGGCCGATGCCGAGGCGGCACTGGGCACCAAGGCGCTGCGTTACGGCCGCGATGCCCACTACGACGTGATCAGTGCTTTCATCAAGAGCATCCGGGGCTCGGATCCCGATGCCGGTCTGTACTGGCTGGCCCGGATGCTCGACGTCGGCGAGGATGCCCGGTTCATTGCCCGCCGGCTGGTCATCCTGGCCAGTGAAGACGTCGGCATGGCCGATCCGATGAGCCTTGTGGTTGCCGACGCGGCCGCCCGGGCCGTTGAGTTCGTGGGCCTTCCTGAGGCGAAGTTGAATCTGGCCCAGGCCGTGGTCCACCTGGCCACGGCCCCCAAGTCCAACCGGGTGACCATGGCGCTCGGCGCCGCAGAGGGCGATGCCCGGGCGGCAGGCACCGGCGAGGTCCCGATTCACCTGCGTGACGCCCACTACCGGGGGGCCGCCCAGTTGGGCCATGGCAAGGGATACGACTACCCGCACGACCATCCTGAGGGTTGGGTCGAACAACGTCATCGCCCAGCGGAGGTCGATGGGCGTCGCTACTACGATCCATCCCAACATGGCTTCGAGAACGAGATTGCTGAACGCATGCGGTCCACACAGCCTCCGGAGAAGGGTTCGGATGAGGAGGATCCTGACAATGGTTGATCTGGACACCCGTCGACCGGTTGGTTCGGTCTGATGCGTCGACGACTGCTCTGGCTGATGGGCGGATGGGTCGTCGGCACCCTGTCGGCCGCATGGTTGCGTCGAAGGGCCCGTCAGGCGATTCGCCGTTACGCACCGGCTCGACTCCGTCATGAGGTCTCGGACCGAAGTTCAGCCCTGGTCGACAGCGTCCGCCGTATTGCCGGTCAGGTAGCCGCCGTCGGTCGCGACGAGGAGGGCGCCACCCGAACCGGAGCGCGATCGTTCGAACACTATTCCCCGCGTCGGCATCGCCGCCCGATCCGGTCGACGCCCGGCGAACGCTGAGCCGTTCATTCGGAGCGAGGACCGTCGCCGAGGTTCCACCGACCACGGGTGGCTTCCCTAGGCTGGGCTGACCATGTCTGCTACTCCCGAGACCCTGCTCACCGCCGCCGGCCTCCGCCGGGCCTTTGTCGACTTCTTCATCGAGAACGGCCACCATCATGAGGCATCCGGGAGCCTGATCCCCCACGACCCAACGCTGCTGTTCACGGTGGCCGGGATGGTGCCGTTCAAGCCGTACTTCGTGGGCGAGCAGCCCGCGCCCTGGGACAGGGCAGTCACCGTCCAGAAATGCGTGCGGGCCGGCGGCAAGCACAACGATCTCGACGAGGTGGGACGCACCAGTCGGCATCTCACCTTCTTCGAGATGATGGGCAACTTCAGCTTCGGCGACTACTTCAAGTCTCAGGCCTGTGCCTTTGCCTGGGAGTTCGTGACCGATGTTCTGGGCCTGGATCCCGAACGACTATGGATCACCGTGCACGTAAGTGACGACGAGGCGGAGGCCATCTGGCGTGACGAGGTGGGTGTCCCCGCCGAGCGGATCCAACGTCTCGACGAGGACAACTACTGGCGGATGGCCGACACCGGTCCGTGCGGCCCGTGCTCGGAAATCTTCTGGGACAAGGGCCCGGCGTTCGGTGACGATGGTGGTCCGGCCCACGGAGACGACGAGCGGTTCATCGAGATCTGGAATCTCGTGTTCATGCAGTTCGAGCAGCATGACGACGGGTCGATGACCGAGCTGCCCGCGCCGTCCATCGACACCGGTGCCGGCCTGGAGCGGATCCTGAGCGTGCTGGGCGGCGTGGACTCAGTCTGGGAGACCGACGAGTTCGATCGCCTCCTGACCCGTATCGGCGAACTCAGCGGGATCCCCCACGGGTCCGGTGACCGGACCGACGTGTCTCAGCGGATCCTGGCTGACCATGCCCGGTCGTCGACCTTCATGATCAGCGACGGTGTGTTCCCCAGCAACGAGGACCGTGGCTACGTGTTGCGGCGAATCATTCGTCGGGCTGTCCGGCACGCCTGGTTGCTAGGTGTCGAAGACCAGGTCATGCCGGAACTGGTCGATGCCGTCGTAGGGATCATGGGACCCGACTATCCGGAACTGGTTCGAAACCATGCCTTCGTGCGCGACGTCCTGGACAGAGAGGAGCATCGGTTCCGCGAGACCCTGCGGACCGGATCGGTGATCCTCGACGAGGCTCTGGACGGGCTGGCCGACGGTGGCCGTCTCGACGGCGACGTGGCCTTCAAGCTCCACGACACCTACGGCTTCCCCTTGGAACTGACCGAGGAGATCACCGCCGAGCGTGGCCTCGGGGTGGACCTCGAGGGTTTCCGGGCCGCCATGGCCGACCAGCAGACCCGGGCCCGGTCTGCTCGGAAAAGCGCGGGCGGGTCGGCGGCGGCCGGTGACCTGAGGGCCGTGCTCGAAGAGCACGGCGCCACGACGTTCGTGGGGCGTGAGGTCAATGAGGCCACGGCAACTGTGCTGTACGCCGACGATGACGTGGTGGTGCTCGATCGCACGCCCTTCTACGCCGAGTCGGGAGGCCAGATCGGCGATACCGGCACGTTGGTCTTCGAGGGTGGCACCCTGGAGGTGTTCGACACCACGCTGGCCCTCGACGGTCTCCACCGGCACCACATCCAGTTGCCGGATGCCAGTCAGTCGGATGATGGGCTGGCCGTTGGACAGGAGGTCCGGGCGACCATCGACATCGAACGGCGGGCAGCCATCCGACGCAACCACACCGGAACGCACCTCCTGCATTCAGCCCTGCGTCGAGTGCTCGGAGACCACGTCAAGCAGCAGGGCTCCCATGTCGGACCCGATCGGCTCCGGTTCGACTTCAGCCACTTCGAGGCCCTGACCGCTGAACAGATGACCGCTGTCGAGGACCTGGCCAACGCCGACATTCTCGCCAACCCCTCGTGCAACCATTACGAGACCAGCAAGGATGAGGCTGAGGCCGCGGGTGCCATTGCCTTCTTCGGCGACAAGTACGGCGACACCGTGCGGGTGCTCGAAGCCGGACCGCACTCGACGGAGTTATGCGGCGGCACCCACGTCTCGGCCCTGGGCGATATCGGTCCGATCAGGATCGTGGCCGAGGGCTCCATCGGTTCGAACATCCGTCGGATCGAAGCGTTGACCGGTACCGCGCCCATTGAGCGACTCCGTGACGTGGAGACGGTCCTGGGGCGTGCTGCCGAACTGGTTGGTGTGCCGGTCGACGACGTCCTTGACGGAATCGAGAAACGACTCGCCGAAGCCCGCGCTCTTCGCGGCGAACTGGCCGGCCTGCGAACGGTGGCCGCCCTGGGGCGTGCCGACGAGTTGGCTGAGTCCGCCGAGGACGGACTGGTTGTGGCACTGATCGACGGGATCGACCGCGACGGGTTGCGCCAGTTGGCCATGGCGGTTCGTGACCGCGACGGGGTACGGGCCGTTGTCCTGGGTGCCGCCCCCGAAGGGGGAGGGGCCGCCCTGGTAGCCGCCGTGGCGACGGGCAGTGGTCTGGACGCCGGGGCGCTGGTCGCTGAGGCCGCCCGGACCATCGGCGGCGGTGGCCGCCCCAATCCCGAGGTGACCGCGGTCGGCGGCAAGGCACCGGAACGCCTGGCCGAGGCACTCGAACAGGCGCGGGCGGCAGCCCAGGCCGGCTGAGACCGTTGAGGGCCCTGGGTCTGGACCTGGGGTCCAAGCGGATCGGGGTGGCGGTCAGCGACAGCGACGGCCGGGTGGCTACGCCCATCGAGGTCGTTCATCGGACTGGCGACCGGCCCGGCGAACATCGCACCCTGGCTGGCCTCGCCGAGGAGTGGGGGGTCGAAGTGGTCGTCGTCGGCATCCCGTACTCCCTGGATGGGTCGGTGGGCCCCATGGCCGAAGCCATGGCGGCGGAAGCCACCCTTTTGGCGCAGGTCCTGGGTGAACGGCCGGGGGTTCCGGTCGAGACCTACGATGAACGCCTGACCACCGTGACCGCCGAACGGGCCCTCCGTGAACAGGACCTCCGAGCTCCGCAACGCCGGAAGGTGGTCGACATGGTGGCCGCAGCGGTCATGCTCCAAGGGTGGCTGGATGCCCGCCGGGAGGCCCTCGGGTGACCGGCTCGCCGCCGGCCCCCGATTCCCACGGGGGCCCCGATCAGCACCAGCCCCGCCCCGATGTCCGCTGGGTCCGTCATCGACCGTTGTTGGGGCCATTCCCACGATGGGGACTGGTGATGGCCCTGGTGCTGCTGGCCCTCGTCGTCGGCTATCGGCTGTTCCTGGGGTGGGTGGACGACCAGATGACGCCCGAGGCGCTTCCCGGCGACGAGGTGGAGTTCTCCATTGTTGAGGGCTGGTCGACCAATGACGTGGTGGTTTCGCTCGGCGATGCCGGGGTGATCGACAACTCGGCCATGTTCCGTCAGTGGATGCGATGCCCCTCAGCTATTCGTTGGCTGATCGGCTGCGAGTCCGGCATCGAGTACTCGTTTCAGGCTGGGGACTACGTCCTGAGGGAACACCTCGGGTTCGAGGCCGTGGTGGCCCTCCTCGACGAGGGGCCGATCCCCGAGGAGGTCATAAGGGTGACTGTGCCCGAGGGCCTGACCGTTGAGCAGACGGTGCAACGACTGCTGCGCGAGATGCCGCTCTTCGAAGAGGACGAACTGCGGGCTTCACTGGTCAGCGATCGTCTCCGATGGGAGCACGGGTCGACCGGGCACCGGGAACGGGCGCTCGAGGGCCTGCTATTTGGCGACACGTACCAACTGGATGAAGCAACCGTGGCTGATGAACTGGGCTTGGTGCTCCGAATGCACCAGCAGTTCCGTCGGGTGGTCGAGCAGTTGGACCTCGTGGCCCGGTCCGCCGAGGTAGGCCTCACCCCGTACGAGGCGGTGATCCTGGCGTCGCTGATCGAGGAGGAGGCGCTGCTGGACGGCGACCGGCCGAAGATCAGCCGCGTCATCCACAACCGGTTGGCCGCCAACTGGCGTCTGGGGATCGACGCGTCAAGCCGGTACGCGGTGGGTAAGACAGCTGGTGAACCGATGACGAGCGAGGATCTCTCCGTGGTGTCGCTCTGGAACACCCGGGTCGTGGTCGGCCTGCCGCCGACGCCGATCGCGTCACCAGGTCGCGCTTCGCTGGAGGCCGCTCTGGCTCCTGATCCGGGATCGTGGATGTACTACGTGCGTACCGATGAGGGCGGGGTGTCTGGTGCGCACACGTTTGCCACCACGGCTTCCGAATTTGAGACGGCGCGGAGGGTCTGCGTGGTGAAGGATCTGGGTTGTGGCTGAACCGACCCCTGACCAGACCCCGGGCC
>DPMC01000173.1:5935-7256 GCA_003541675.1 Acidimicrobiaceae bacterium
CCAGACCCCGGGCCCGACCCCGGACCGACGCCCGCCGATGAGTGGGGCGAGCCGACTAGCGGCCGTGATCGGTGACCCGGTGCGGCACTCCTTGTCGCCGACACTTTTGAACGCGGCGTTTGCTGAGGTCGGGCTGGACTGGCACTTCGTGGCCCTCGAGGTGGCTGAGGGTCGGTCCGATGAGGCGCTGGATGCCGTGCGGGCCTTGGGCCTGGCCGGGCTTTCGGTGACCATGCCCCATAAGGCGGCCGTAGCCGCCGCGGTAGATCACCGGACCGAACAAGCAGAAGTGCTTGACGCCGTGAACTGCGTTGTGGTCGAGGGAGGCCGCCTCGTTGGCCACAACACTGACGGGGACGGGTTCCTTGATGGTCTACGCCACGACACCGGCTTTGACCCAGCGGGCCGGAGCACGGTGGTCATTGGGGCCGGGGGAGCGGCACGCGCAGTAGTTCTGGCCTTGGCTAGAGCCGGGGCAGCCGAGGTGGCGGTAGTCAACCGTACGGCGTCCCGGGCCGAGGTGGCCGCAGGTTTGGCTGGCCCGGTCGGCCGAATGGTCGGGTCTGACGAACTGTCCGACACAGTCGCTGCCGCTGATCTGGTGGTCAACGCCACTTCGGTGGGGATGACCGACGACGGGGCCTTGCCCGTGGACCCTGAATCAGTGGCCGTCGGGACAGTTGCTGTGGACCTGATCTACCACCCGCCGGAAACCGCCTGGTTGGCTGCCCTGCGCGGCCGCGGAATCGAAGCCCACAACGGCCTGTCGATGCTCGTGTTCCAGGCGGCACACGCCTTTCGCCTCTGGACGGGATCCGAGGCACCGGTAGCGGTCATGGATGCTGCTGCCCGTGCCGTGCTGGCTACGCGCTGATCTGACCGGTCTCGTTCGGTGATCGGGCTCGAAGGCCCGAGTTCACATGTCGGGAGTCCGGCAGAAAGAACTTCGACTACTTGCGTTTGAGTTGGTGGTGGTCGCCGTCAGGGTTGTCTGAGCATTCGTAGTTGTCGTCTTCGTCGACGAGAACACCGTCGCGGTCGGTGAGACGCTTCTCGCAGTGTTGGCAGCGGCGACGCCGAAGGACGAGCAGAAGAAGCAACCCGGCAGCGAGGACGGCAACGGCCGGTTTCCACCAGTTGGTGCCACTCCCGGTGCCCTCAGGTTCGGCGGAGGTGAGGGCTTGACGTATCACCCCGTCGCCCGGGTCGGTGGCGTCGAACGGGTCGGTGCCGAGTTGGTTGATTTCTTGGCTGTCGCTGATCCCGTCCCCGTCGCTGTCCTGGGTTTCCGGCGATTCAGGCTCTTCGGTGGGTTCGGTGG
>DPMC01000094.1 GCA_003541675.1 Acidimicrobiaceae bacterium
GGTAGAGGTCGACGTGGCCTCCACGGCCGACACCGTGCTGGTGGTGGTGACCCCGGGCATGGGTGACGCGGTACAGGCCAACAAGGCGGGTCTACTCGAGGTGGCCGACGTGTTCGCGGTGAACAAGTCTGATCGGCCCGATGCCGCGGATACACGGCGTGACCTCGAGCTCATGCTCGACCTCTCGGACTTGACCGGCCATAGGCGCGCCGGCACGGGTACGGGCACCCGTCCGAGGATCATCTCGACGGTGGCCACCACCGGGGTCGGCGTGGACGAACTCGCGGATGTCGCCGATGCCCACCTGGTAGCCCAGGTCGCTGCCGGTGCCCTGGCAGGCCGCCGAGAGAATCGGTGGCGCGCCGAGGTCCGATCACACCTAGACCGGCTGCTGTTGGACGCGTCCCGCAGCGCTACGGCTGGGACCCTTCCCGTCAGCGGTGCTCCGGGTGTCGTAGCCCGCTCGCTCTCTGAGTGGGTGGCCGACCGTCTCCTCGGCCATCGAATCCAGGGTGACAGTGCGGCGGGTGAACCAGCTGGGTACTAGGGCGGCGCCGCGGATGGGGATCGTTAGGCTCCCCATCTGTGGTGTCCAACCCCCTCTCTCTTCCAGTGCGACTCTGGCGGGAACATGGAGCGACGCTTATCCGGTTCTCCCGGGTGTCACTCATCAACGTGTTCATCGGCCAGTCCCTGCTGTTCCTGTTTCACAGCGTCATCGGCTGGCCCGGCGCCTTCGCCAACATGGCGGCGGTGGCCATCAGTAGTTGGCCCGCCTACTGGTTGAGCCGCCACTACGTCTGGGAACAGGAGCAAGGAGGACACACGGTGGGCGAGATCGCCCCGTTCTGGATGCTCTCGTTTGCCGGGTTGTTCCTGTCGACCGCAGCGGTCGGCGTGGTCGATTCCATCTTCGGCGGTGCCCTGTCGGTTCAGCTGGCTAACGCCGGCGCTTTCGCAGCCCTGTGGATCGTGCGGTACCTGATCTTTCATCACGTGATCTGGGGGGACAAGGCTGAAGCCCCGGCGGGAGAGATCGCCGGCGGAGACTCCAACGGAATCTGAATCGGTGGATTCTGTACCTGGAGCCCCCTCTCCCGGAGGCATCTTCTCGACAGACGACGCCCGGTCGGACCGTTCCACCGAGGTACTGGCCCATGCGGTAGCCGCCCGCGGCTTCATGCCGCCCGACGAGGGACTCGCCCTGTTCGACCATGCCAGCAGCGTCGGACAACAGGGCATCGACGGTCCGTGGTTGGAGATCGGCAGCTACTGCGGGAAGTCCGCCTGCTACCTCGGCGCCGCGGCTGAAGCCGCCGGTCGCCAACTGTTCACCCTGGACCATCATCGGGGTTCAGAAGAGAACCAGGCCGACTGGGAACACCATGAACCCGACCTCGTCGATCCGGCTATCGGTCGGATGGACACCCTGCCGATCTTCCGGCGCACCATCCACGATGCCGGGCTGGAGGGCACCGTGGTGGCCATCGTGGGGGACTCACCATCGGTGGCTGCCGTGTGGCAGACCCCGCTCGCCCTGTTGTTCATCGACGGGGGGCACGGCACCGAGCCGGCCCATCGGGATTACGAGGGTTGGGTACCGCATCTAGCTATCGGCGGCCTCCTTCTGATCCACGACGTCTTCGCGTCTCCGGCCGATGGCGGTCGCCCGCCGTTCGAGATCTGGAGCCGAGCAGTCGGATCGGGGGCGTTCACCGAGGTCAACGCGGTCGGGTCGCTCCGAGTCCTACGGCGCACCGGCTCCGGCATCTGACGCCGCTTCCCGGTCTGGGCAACACGCCCGCTAGCGGGTACGGGACTGCCGCCACATACTGGAGGCGGGTCGACAACGGGAACTCAGTCGTTCTCGGTGACCGGTGTTCTCAGAGGTAGCCCGTCCACGGCAATCAGGTCGGGCAGAGAGCGGTGGTCGACGAAGACCCCCGAAGCAGGGCTGCATCCGCCCAGAGCGTCAGCGGCCAACACGACCGCAGCCGACGTGTATGTCGAGCATTCCTCGGTCGGGAAGGTCACCAGGTCTGGGTAGACGATTCCGGTCAGGTACCGGCCGTCGGGCTGACGCATGGGAAGCGTGGCCCGGAACAGGTCGGTCGCCGTGGCCCGGTCACCGGCCAGCAGGTAGGCCATAGCGCACTCGCTGGTCTCGGCCGCTGTCGCCCAGTGCTTGTCCGATACGCAGCGGACGCCGAGTGATCCGCCGTCGGCAACTCCATCGATGGCACCGTCGGCAGGGTTCATGATCACGAATTCGTCCCACCGGGCATCTAGATGGGCCAGAGCGTCGCTGCCGCTGATCGCCCCGCCCAGTACCGGGTAGTACCAGTCCATGGCCCACCGGTCCTTGGGGGTGAACGCACCATCGGGCCGGGTCCGCACCACGTGGGCCAGATGGCCGAGGGACAGTTCCCAGTCGGGACGCTCGTGACCGGTCTCTTCGGCCACCGCCACCGCGCATCGGAGGCTGTGGCAGATGCTGGACGATCCGGTGAGCAAGGCGAAGGACCACGGCGTGCCGTCGGGGTGGCGGGCCCAAAGGATCTCGCCACGTGGCGTCTGCAGGTCGAGCACGAAGTCGATGGCCCGCTCTACGACCTCCCACATGGACTCAAGAAAGCCTCGGTCGCCGGTCAACAGCCAGTGGTGCCACACCCCAGTGGCCACGTAGGCGATCACGTTGGCGTCGAACTTCGGGTCCTCCACGCCGTCGGCCACGTAGTACTGGTGCCAGGCGCCGTTCTCGTGCTGGGTTGCAACCAACCACTGGTAGGCGGCCTCGGCTTGATCAAGGTGGCCGGTTACCGCGAGAGCCATGGCGGCCTCGGTGTGGTTCCAAGGGTCTGCATGCCCACCGGGGACCCACGGGATCATCCCGTCGGGTAGCTGCCACTCGGCAATGGTGCCGGCTGTGACCACCAGCTGTTCGGCGTTCAGGACGCCCGGAACCTCAGGCAGCGACATGCTCGCCCTCCCTGGTCCCGGTTCCGTCTGATGCGTCTCGATGGGGGATCGGGGGGGCGCCAGCGACGGGCCGGCGGGCGTAGATCACGAGGCTCTTGCCCAGCACCGGGGCCAAGAGGCGTTCAGCGAGCCTTGTGGTGCGGGGCGCCTTCACGATGTCCCATGTCAGGAACCGGTGATAGAGCGACACGAGACGGCTATCGGCAACGGGACGGTTGGGCCCCACAGCGCATCGAAGCCACCAGTAGGGACTGTGCAGAGCGTGGACCCGGTGTTCGTCGGTGGGCTCGAGGCCAGCGTCGGCCATGAGGGCCCGCAACTGGCCGTTGCCGTAGATCCGTACGTGGCCACCGGGCTGATTTGGGGCGTGGTAGTCGTCTGATATCGCCCAGCAGATCCGTTCAGGCAGACGGGCCGGAATGGTCACGGCCAGCACGCCTCCCGGTCGCAGCACGCGTGTCAGTTCGGCTAGGGCGCCAGCATCGTCGTCGATGTGTTCCATGACCTCCGAGGCAATGATCCGATCGAAGGAGCCGTCGGCGAAGGGAAGCATCATGGCGTCGCCGTTGGCCGTCTCCAGCACGACGTCGTTGGTCAGTTCGCCGTCGG